>CAZFEA010000053.1:0-1273 GCA_964518085.1 uncultured Dehalococcoidia bacterium | reverse complement strand
CTGTCTTCTATTCTCCTGTCTTCTATTCTCCCAGCGCCAGGTCAGGCGCCAAGTCGAGGTCCAGGCCCGAGACACGGCCGGCCTGGAAGCAGTAGCTGCCGCAGACGGCGACCATGGCCGCATTGTCGGTGCACAGGGACAGCGGCGGGATGAAGACCGGGATGGGCGACCGCTCCCGGAACAGCTCCCGCAGGCGGCTGTTGGCCGCCACCCCTCCCGCCAGCAGCAGGCTCCTCACCCCCTGGCGCCGGGCCACCTGCAAGGTCTTGGTCACCAGGACCTCCGCCACCGCTTCCTGGAACGAGGCTGCGGCGTCGTAGACATCGGGCCGGCCGCTGCCCGCTGCCGCCGCCAGGCGGCTATCGCGGACCAGGTGCCACAACGCGGTCTTCAGACCGCTGAAGCTGAAATCATTGCTTCCCTTCAGCCAGGCCCGGGGGAGGCCCACCGCACCGGGATGGCCCTGCGCCGCCGCCCGCTGTATGGCCGGACCGCCGGGGTAGCCCACCCCCAGCATCCGGGCGGCCTTGTCGAAGGCCTCCCCGGCGGCATCGTCCCTGGTCCGTCCCAGCATCCGGTAGGACAGGTGCTTTTCCATGAGCACCAGGTCGGTGTGCCCGCCGGAGACGATCAGGCACAACAGGGGGAAGGAGGGAAGTGAGAGGTGAGAGATGGGAGGTGGGAGGTGGGAAGCTGCGGCTTCTAGAATACCGCTTCCGGCGTGCCGCTTGCCGCCTCCCACATCCAACTTCTCACCACTCATTTCCCACTTCTCATCTCCCACTTCCAGAAAGTTGGCATAAATATGGGCTTCGAGATGGTTGACGCCGATCAGGGGAAGATTCCAGCCCAGGGCCAGTCCCTTAGCCGCATTGACCCCTACCAGCAGCGATCCGGCCAGGCCCGGGCCACAGGTAACGGCGATGGCCTGCAGGTCACCGGGACGGACCGACGCCTCTGTCAGGGCCCGGCCTACTGTGGGCAAGATAGCCAGCAGGTGCTGCCGTGAGGCCACCTCGGGCACCACCCCACCGTAACGGGCATGGATCTCAACCTGGGAAGCTACCACGCTGGAAAGCGCCCGCCGTCCCGCGGCGACGGCGGCGGCGGTCTCGTCACAAGAGGTCTCGATGCCCAGTATCAGGGGGTCGTCCGGCATGGGTCTATTATAACCGAACAGAGATAGAGATAGAGATGGAGATACATAGAAGATAGAAGTCAGAAGTCAGAAGTCAGAAGTCAGAAGTCAGAAGTCAGAATCCCCACCCCTCCC
>CAZFEA010000052.1:11671-13112 GCA_964518085.1 uncultured Dehalococcoidia bacterium | reverse complement strand
GGAAGAAACTCAAAGATGGGGATGTTGTCTGGCTGGAATCGTCCGGGAGACGCAGGGTAAAGGGAACTTTGAAAACCATGGCCGGGCAGCACCCGCAGACGGTGAGCATAGCGGCCTGCACCGGTCACTGGGCCAGGGGTTTGCCCATCGCCCGGGGCAAGGGGACCAACTTCGATACCCTGTTGGAGTTAGACCTGAAACACGCCGACCCGGTGAGTTTGAACATCGAGACCTGCGCCCGGGTAAAAATATATAAAGCATCCTGAAATGACTTTTGCTTATTTTTACCACAGAGGACGCAGAGGGTTGCCGAGAAAAAAGCCCGGATCATTCTATCATGAGACTATCGGCATTCCTGCAGGTCCGTTCACAACGATCGAGTTGTGAAAACGATGTCGCACAGGCGGGGACGCCTGTGGTACCGGATATAAAATGAAATACGGTATGGTCATAGACCTGAACCGCTGCGTTGGCTGCTACTCCTGCGTTATTAGCTGCAAACAGGAGCACTTCCTTCCCCCGGGGATATTCTGGAACCGGGTGCTAATAAGTGAAAGCGGTAACTACCCGACGGTGCGGAAACACATCCTGCCGGTGACATGCAACCATTGCCAGGAAGCGGCGTGCGTGAAGGTGTGTCCTTCCGGGGCGACCACCAGGCGGGAAGACGGAATAGTCATCATCGATAACGACAAATGTATCGGCTGCCGTTATTGCCTGATTGCCTGCCCTTACCAGCAGCGCTCGTTTTATGCCAGCGATGCGGCAACCTATTTTCCCCGCCAGGGATTGACCGGGTACGAGGCCCTTGGCCGGGAGATATACCCTCATCAGACCGGCACGGTAACCAAGTGCAACTTCTGCGCCGAACGGATAGACGAAGGCATACGGAAGGGCTTGAAACCCGGCGCCGACCGCGCGGCTACCCCGGCCTGCGTCATCACCTGCCCGTCAAAGGCGAGGTATTTCGGAGACCTGGACGACCCCTCCAGCGAGGTCTCGGCGCTGATCAGGGCCAGGAAGGGCCACCAGTTGCACCCGGAATACGGCACCGAGCCGTCGGTGTATTATCTGGAATATTAGACGGATGCATCCAAAGGTTAAGTACGAAGGCCCCTGGTCCGATGTAGAAAAAACGCCGGGTATCAGGACCGGCGAATGGAGATACCAGCGACCGGTAACGCGGGCGGAAAAATGCTGCCAGTGCGCGCTGTGCTATATTTATTGCCCTACCGGGTCCAGGATAGAAAAGAATACCTTCTTTGCGGCCAATCTCGACTACTGCAAAGGTTGCGGCGTCTGCGCCAGTTCCTGCCCGCGGGATGCCATCAGAATGGTCCCGGAACCGGTAGAACAGGCTTTCCAGCCTGTTCGGGCGGAGCCTGTTCCGGACAATGCCCCCGCCCCCCGGCACGTGCAACGTGCCTCTACGCCCGCCCGT
>CAZFEA010000052.1:0-11571 GCA_964518085.1 uncultured Dehalococcoidia bacterium | reverse complement strand
GCCGTGTTGCTTTGCAAACCGGATGTCATTTGCGCCTATCCCATTACACCTCAGACGGAAGCACTGGAGACCCTGGCCAAATTCCGCGCCGACGGGCGCCTGAAAAGCGATATGGTGGAAGTGGAAGCGGAGCACTCGGCGATCAGCGTCCTCATGGGCGCCTCAGGCGCCGGGGCACGGACCTTTACCGCCACTTCATCCCAGGGACTCTTTTTCATGTACGAAGCTTACCACCGGGCGGCCCAGCTCCGCCTGCCGATAGTCATGGCCATCGTCACCCGGGAGATGGACAACACGGTGGCTGCCAGCCAGCAAGATGCCATCGAGGTCAGGGACGGGGGCTGGGTCCAGATTCACACCGGTTCCTGCCAGGAGGTACTCGACACCATCATCATGGCCTACCGGCTGGCCGAAGACCCCGAAATACTGGTCCCGGTAAGTGTCTGCTACGACGGTTACTACCTTTCCCATTTATCGGAAAGAGTGGATATCCCTCTCGAAGAGGATGTCCTGGAGTTCTTGCCCAGGTTTGAGCGGACGCATCTGGCGGACCCTTCGTCCCGCGTCCGGCTGGGACGCCAGACTATCGGGGAGATATTCACCGAAAACCGGTTCCGCCATTGCGCGGCCATGGATAGATCGAAAGCGAAACTGGAAGAGATAGACCGGCAATTCCAGGCCAGGTTCGGGCGGTCTTACGGCGGCGCCATCGAGGAATATCGCATGAGCGACGCCGATGTCGCTCTGGTGGCCATGGGTTCCTGCGCTGAGACGGTAAAGCGGGTGGTCGACTTGAAACGGAATGAAGGCTTAAGAGCGGGGGCGGTCAAGATCAGGCAGTTCCGGCCATTCCCCAGGGAAAGGCTGGGGCGGTCTCTAGAGAATGCGAAGGCGATAGGAGTCATTGATCGGAATGTTTGCTTTGGCTGGAACTCGGGCGTGTCGGTCATGGAGGTGCGGTCGGCCCTGTATGGTGTCAGTTCCAGGCCGGTCCTGGGGTTTGTCGATGGCATCGGCGGCAGCGACATCACCCGGAGCCACATCAGCCGGGCATTCGATTCGTTGGGCAGCGTAGCCGCCGGCGCCCCCCACAAGGAAATAACCTGGCTGGTATTGGATTAAGACTTAATACCGTTTCCTCTACGTGCTTCGCAGCGTTATTCGTGCCACGGGCAATGCAAGGGCGAGCCACACCGCCATCCTCGCGGCTACAGATGTCTAATTATGGTTAAAGCCTTTGACGTCCTGTCCATAGACCAGGGGTCCTGCCCTCCGGGCTGTCATGCCTGTGAAGAAGCCTGCGCCACGGAGAAGGGCCAGGGGCGAATAAGACCGGTGCATCTGGCAGCGGGCAATTTTCACGGGGCCACTTTTTGCCTCCAGTGCTCCATGCCAGGGTGTGTCCGGGTGTGTCCCACGGGGGCTTTACATAAGAGCGGCAGCGACGGCGTGGTAAGGGTGACAGAGGCCAAATGTGTCGGATGTGGCATGTGCACCATCGCCTGCTGGTATGGAGGAATACAGTGCGATGGGCTGTCATTGCGAGCAACCACTTCGCTGGCGAAGGGTGACGAAGCAATCCCTTCGATGGCCATGACAGGCTTGAGCACTCGCTCGCGGGATTGCTTCGTCCGCCACGGCGGACTCGCAATGACGGCCGCCAAGTGCGACACGTGTGACGGGGACCCAAAATGCGTTCAGGCATGCAAACACGGCGTCCTGGCTTTTACCAGGACCAGCTCCATATGCCGTACCCTGGGCGCAGCGGATATCATGGGGTCCGGGACCAGCCTGTGTATCGGCTGCGGGGCGGAGCTGGCCCTGAGGACCGCCATCAGGGTACTGGGTGAAAAGACGGTACTGTTCGGCGCGCCGGGATGCGGCGCCATCGGGGTATACGAATGCGCCGTGCCCACGGTGGCGGCGCTGCTGACCAACGTGGCGCCCATGATGGAAGGGGTGAAGAAATATTACCGGCAGCTCAACCGGGATGTCGAGGTAGTGGCCTTCGTCGGCGACGGCGCCACGGCGGATGCGGGCTTCCAGTCACTCTCCGGCGCCGCTGAAAGGGGCGAGAAGCTTATTTATATCTGCTATGACAACGAGGCCTACATGAACACCGGCATCCAGCGCAGCGGTACCACCCCGCCCGGCGCATGGACGACCACGACCCCGGTAGGCGAACTGGCCCGAGGAAAGCAGCAGGCCAGCAAATACATGCCCCTGGTAATGGCTATGCATGGCGTCCCTTACGTGGCCACGGCCAGCATCGCCCACGTGGAAGATTTCATCAGTAAACTACAGAAAGCGAAAGCTATCAAACAGGGCATGGCCTACATTCACCTGCTATCGCCGTGCCCCACCGGCTGGCGGGCAGCACCCGGCACGGCCATCGAAATATCGCGCATGGCGGTCAAAACGAACTATTTTCCCCTGTGGGAGTGCGAACACGGCGTATATCGCCTGACCTGCAAGGTCGAAAACCCCGGGCCGGTCCGCCAGTTCACCCGGCTCATGGCCCGGTTTTCTCATTTCAAAGAAGGAGACATTGAGGCGCTGCAAAGAGCGGTCGATGCCAGATTCGCTTTGATCAAAAAACTGACAGGGCCGTAGGGGCGATGTCAGGGATGCCGGCCCAAATAATGGAAATCAATGAAGGAAATTAGAATTGTCGGCAAAGGAGGCCAGGGGGTGGTGATCGCCGCCCGCATCCTGGCTTCGGCCTACTTGCTGGATGGCCAATACGCATCCTGCTTTCCCATGTTCGGCGTGGAACGAAGAGGTGCGGTCGTTTACGCATTCCTCAGATTCGACGAGCAACCCATCCGGGAAAAAGACCAGGTATACGAGCCTGACTGTGTTCTCATCACCGACCCCTCCATCAGGAACTTCGCCGTTGCATTGAAGGGACTGAAGGGCGATGGGATCGTAGTGTCCAATGGCAGTCAGCCGGTGATAGGCCGGGAACCTGAAGCGCTCCGGTTGGCTGGCAGCGTCGATGCAGTCAGGATCGCCCTTGAGGAGAGGGGCCTGCCGATATACAACACCTGCATGGTGGGCGCGTTTGCCCGCACCACGGGGTGGGTCTCGCTGGACTCGCTCGCAGCCAGCCTGGAAGACTTCTTTGCCGGAGAGGTCCTGGAAAAGAATATCAGGTGTCTGAGAAGGGGCTTCGACGAAGTGAAAATGTGGATGGCATAGGCCAGTTGCGATATAATTGCGCATTCGCTCGGGGAACAGCCGGTACCACAGGCGGAGACGCCTGTGGAACATCGTTTCTGGCCATGAGTTGCGAGCGCAGCCCATGGGTGTTGTCTATTGTCTAATACTTAAAGATAAAGGAGAACCGATGAAAGCCGCGATTTTGATTATTATGTTGCTCAGTCTATTTGCCCTCGGCGCGTGTACCGGGGCGGGACCGGGGGCAAGGGCGCCTTCAAAAGACAGTGGCGGCGCCGTCTGGCAGCAGAAATGGGACAGCACCCTGGCCGAGGCAAAGAAGGAAGGGACGGTTATCGTCTATGTGGTCTCTTTCCTGGGGGCGGACGCCCGTGCGGCGCTGGCTAAGGGCTTCAAGGACAAGTACGGCATCGATTCCCAGTGGACGCCGCTGATCGGGCCGGAAATGACCCAGAGGGTGAGGTCCGAACAGCGTGCCGGGCTTAACCTGGCCGACGTCTTTGTCACCGGGGCCACTACCTTGCTGGTCAGCATGAAGCCCAACGATTTGCTGGGGCCTATCGAGCCGATGCTCATCCTTCCCGAGGTGAGCGACGCCAAAGCCTGGGATGGCGGGGAGCTCTTCAATTTCGACACGAAAGACCGCAGCATGATCACCATATTGCGCGTTATTAACCGCAGCATCGTCTATAACAAAGACATGGTCAAGGCCGATGAGATAACCTCTTACAAGGACCTGCTCAAGCCGCAGTACAAGGGAAAATTGACCATCACCGACCCAACGCAGTCCGGACCTGGCGGCTGGTTCGCGGCTCGGCTTGCCCATATCTATGGGTTTGACGAGGGAATGAGGATATTGAAAGAGCTGCTGGTCATCCAGGAGGCGGCCATCCAGAGAGACGCGCGCATCCATATCGAGACCGTGGCGCGTGGCAAATATGCCGTGGCCCTGGGCGGTGGCACCCAGTTCATTGCCGATTTCCTGGCGCTGGGCGCCCCGATCGCCATTCAGGTGCCAAAGGAGGGTGAAGGCGGTGGTCCTTCGCTCGGCGCCCTGGCGGTGCCGCCGAAGCCCGCCCATCCCAATGCCGCGGCCGTTTTCGTAAACTGGCTGCTCACAAAAGAAGGCCAGTCCATCTTTGCTAAAGGCACCGGCAACCCCAGCCGCCGGCTCGATGTTTCTACCGAAGGCATCCACCCGGTCTTCCTTCCCTTGCCCGGCGAAAAGATTGCCTGGGATACCGCGGAGTTCACCCTGGGCCAGGCGAAAAGCATGGAAGCGGCAAAATCAATTGTGAGCCAGACGGGCAGGTAATTCGGTTCCCTCTCCCTTGACGGGACCCCCTCACCTTAATCCTCTCCCGCAAGGGGAGAGGAAACAGTTTGGCAGCGATTCGAGTTAGGGAGACAAATAGTTGGCCGAACAATACTTTATCGGCGTGGACGTGGGAGGCACGTTCACCGACCTGGCGTTGATGGATGGCCGGGGGCAGGTAAAATCTTACAAGACGGCAACGACGCCCGGTGATTTCAAGAGCGGAGTCCTTAATGCCCTGAAACTGGCGGCGGAGGACAACGGGCTGAGTCTCGAGGGACTTCTCGAACGCGTGCGTTATTTTGGGCATGGAACTACCATTGCCACCAATGCCCTGATTCAAAGGAAAGGCGCCAGGACCGGCCTCGTTACCACGAAGGGTTTCGGGGATACCATATTTGTCCAGCGGATGATGGCGCTGGCCGCCGGTCTGACCGACGAGGAAGCCAGGCATTACAGCCGGCGCCAGGGGCCGGTGCCTATCATCCCGCGGAAGCTGGTCAGGGAAGTTACCGAGCGGGTTGTTTATAACGGCCGTGAGGTAGTGCCGGTCAACAAAGACGAAGCCCGGAAGGCCATCAGGGAACTCGCGGGTGAAGGTGTGGAAGCCCTGGCCATTTGCTTCCTGTGGTCTTTTATGAATCCCAGCCACGAACAGGAAGTGGCGCGGATGGCGGCAGAAGAGGCGCCCCACATCGCGGTGACCACCTCCAACGAGCTCTTGCCGGCCATCGGAGAGTACGAACGAACCAGCGCCACGGCCATTAATGCCTATTTGGCGCCTATTATTTCGGCTTACATGCGGGAACTGACAGCTACCCTGCAGCAGGCGGGGCTGAAAAGCCCGGTCTGCATCATGAACTCCATGGGCGGAGTTACCACTGCCGGCGAAGCCGCCCGGACCTCGGTAGCCCTGATCAACTCCGGTCCTTCCGGGGGGGTGCTGGGGTCGATCTACCTGGGCAAGATGCTTGGACTGGAAAACATCATTGCCACCGACATGGGCGGGACCAGCTTCGATGTCAGCATTATCGCCGGCGGCAAACCGAGCATTACCACGCTGGTGGAGGTCTCCAAGTACCATGTATCCATGCCGATGATCGATATCGCCTCCATCGGGGCCGGCGGCGGCAGCATTGCTTCCGTGGTGAACGGCGAACTGAAGGTGGGACCGCAGAGCGCCGGCTCCAGGCCGGGTCCGGCCTGTTATGACGCCGGCGGTGAGTTTGCTACCGTGACCGATGCCGACCTGGTGCTGGGTATTATCGACGCCGATTACTTCCTGGGAGGACGCATCAAGCTCAACCGGGAGAAGGCTGAACAGGCGATTAGAGAAAATGTGGCCCGGCCCCTGGGCATCGAGGTGATTGAAGCGGCGGCAGGTATCAAGCGCATTGTGGACAACCAGATGGCCGACCTGCTGCGCGCCTATACCCTACAGCGCGGGTTTGATCCCAGGGACTTTATTCTCCTGGCTTACGGCGGCGCCGGCCCGACGCATTGCGCCTCTTATGCCGCCGAACTGAATGTGAAGAAAATAATTGTGCCTTCCACGGCGACGGTACATTCGGCTTACGGGGCCCTGGCTGCCGACATGCGACTCACCTTCGAAATGACCGACCTGATGCGGACGCCGGCGATGGCTGCCGACCCGTCGCAACACCTGGACCTCCGGCGGATTAACACTAACTTCGAGGTGCTGGAAAAGAAAGGCGCCGAGGCGCTGGCGAAGAATGGCATTGCCCCCGGAGATATGGTATTCCAGCGGACAGTGGGCATGCTTTACCGGCGGCAGTCCCGGGAAATCCAGGTGCCTGCGCCTTCACGGCCGCTGCAAGCCGGCGACATGGGCAAGCTGGTGGAGCGATTCGAGAAGGTTTACGAGGACTGGTACGGAAAAGGTACGGCCTACAAAGAGGCGGGCATCGAACTGCGGCGGTTCCGCGTCGATGCCATCGGCCGTTTGCCCAAGCCTGCCCTCAAAGAATACTCGCTGACATGCGAAGCCCCGGTCCTTCTGGGAACAAGGCCGGTATATTTTTACGAAAGCAGCGGGTTTTGCGATACCCCGGTTTATGATGGCAACCGTCTCATGGCTGGAAACGCGGTTGGAGGACCTGCGATTCTTCAGTACCCCGGCACTACGGTGGTGGTGAACCGGGGACAGAAAGCCCTGATTGATTCGTATTTGAATTGTCTCATCGACCTGGATTCGGCACTGGTTTGACTATGCCCACTCGTAGCGGCACGCTGCCGCGTGCCTTTGGTAACACGCGGGCAACGCGCGGGCGAGCCGCCGAGACCGGCCACGGGCCGGTCTCTTTGGTTCGCACCTACGAGTTCGTGCGTGGTGGCACGTTGCACGTGCAGTGCAACTATTAGAGGAAGGCCATGGACCCGGTAACTTTTGAAGTCCTCAAGAACAAACTGCAGTCGATAGTCAATGAGCAGACCATCACCCTGAAGCTGGTCTCCGGTTCACCCATTGTGACCGAAGCGGGCGATTTCAATACCGGCATATATTTGCCCGATGGCACCGCGGTGGCGCGGGGGCAGGGGATCATTTCCCATGCCAGTACCCTGACCCGGATGGTCCGCAGCGTCATCAGCGATTGCTCCGATAACCCTGGCATTGCCCCGGGGGACATGTTCTTCGTCAACGATCCCTGGAAGGGAGCACCCCATCAGTCGGATGTCGGCGTGGTGGCGCCGCACTACTACGAGGGAAAGCTGGTGGCTTGGTCGGGAAGTGTTTGTCACGTTCTCGATGTCGGCGGGATGACCCCGGGAAGCTGGTGCGTCAAAGCTACCGAGTCCACCCAGGAAGGGGTCGCTTTCCCTCCCATCAAGATTGTCCAGGCGGGCAGCCTCCGCAATGATGTCATGAATGCTATCTTGAACCAGTCCCGTCTGCCGTTTCTCACCATCCTCGATCTCAAGGCTATGCTGGCCTCGAACAATGTCGCTATTAAGCGAGTCCGCGAGCTTATCGACAAATATGGTCCGGACGAGGTTGCCGTGGTTATGCAGGGCCTGGTCCAGCGTGCCGAACAGGGCCTGCGGCGAAAACTGGCCGAGCTTCCCGACGGAATCTATCGCGGCGTTGATTTCCTGGACCACGACGGCCACCAGAACGCCCTCTACAAGGTCGCGGTGGCCATAATCAAAGAAGGAGATAGCATTACCTTCGATTTCACCGGTACTGCCAGCCAGGCGCCCGGCTTCGTCAACTGCACCGAGGCCGGCCTGGAGGCCGGAATCGCCACCCCGTTGTTCATCACCCTGGGTTACGATTTACCCTGGAATGGCGGGCTCCTCAAACCGGTGAAAATTGTGGCTGAAAAGGGTCTCATTTGCAATGCCCGGCGTCCTGCCCCGGTCGGCGGGGCCACAGTTATGGCAACGCGGGTTGTAGTCAATGCCTGCACCCAGGCCCTGTCGCGGCTGGTATCCACCTCGCCGGGGCAGCGCACCGAAGCCCGTGCCGTCTCCGGCGGGACCTTTATGACTCTTAATCTGAGAGGCATCAGCCAGTACGGTGAGACCTACGGCACCATGATCATGGATGCCCATGGCTGCGGCGAAGGGGCCTACCAGTTCCGCGACGGGGTCGACTCGGAAGGAACTGTGGGCGCGCCGCGCAGCAGCATACCCAATGTCGAGACCAACGAGGATTTCGCCCCCATAGTGTACCTCTACCGTAAGCTGGTGCCGGACACCGGCGGTGTCGGCATGTACCGCGGCGGTAACACGCTGGGCCTGGCTTTTACGGTGTTGACCGACAAGCCCCAGAACGCGGTCCTTTGCGGCCACGGGGTTGAAGTGCCCAATTCCATGGGACTGGCCGGCGGGGGGCCGGGCGCCTGCTGCATCAATACCCTGGCCAAAGATACTGATGTCAACGATCAGTTGGATTCCGGCCGGATACCCCGGGGTCTGGGCGAGATCAAAGGCCGCAAAGTCAACGTCGGCGCCAAGCCCGGGGCACTGGTATTCGAGCCGGGCGATGTCTTTGCCTATTCCTTCCAGGGAGGCGGCGGCTGGGGCGATCCCCTGGAGAAGGACCCCCTTGCCGTCCTGGCTGAGGTGGTCGAAGGCAACATGTCGGCAGGCTGGGCGAGGAAGGCGTTTGCTGTAGTGATCGACCCGGTCCGGCTGACGTTAGCTGAAAAGGAGACTGCCGCCCTGCGCCGGCGAAGGAAGCGAAGGAGGATAAGGGGGGCAGCCGGGGAAGGGCGTAGTGGCACGTTGCACGTGCCGGGTTTGGAGCTGGAGGCGAGAGACGAGAGGCGGGAGGCGGGTGGTAGTGGCACGTTGCACGTGCCGGGGCAAGCGGCCGCCGGGACGGCGCAGCTAGTTCACCTCTATGGCGAGAGTTTGCAGGTGGTCCGGGAGAACGGAGCGAAATACATCCAGTGTAAGTGTGGTTACCGCTTTGGATCGGTCAGCCGGAACTGGAAAGACACGGCGTTGAAAAAAGTGGCGCCGCCGGCCAAATATGCCCGTGCTGTGAAATTGCACCGTGAACTGGAGATGCGCGAGTATGTCTGTCCGGCCTGCGGCATCCTCCATAGCCTGGAAATCGCCCGCAAGGTGGACCCGCCGCTGTGGGAAGTGGAATTCAGTGATTAGACATAGCCGGTATCACAGGCGGCTCTGCCTGTGAGGCATGGTTTTCTTTTTTCCACCACAGAGGACACAGAGTGACCGCAGAGGACGGCGGTGTATTGGGAGCGTGAACGGCGGGTTCCGGACAGCCAGGGAATAGCTAACCTGTAAGCCGTCAGGAGGTGGAGATATGCCTTTCTGCCCCAGTTGCCGCGAGGAATTCCAGGAGTGGGCGAAGGTCTGCTCGGACTGCGGTGTCCCCCTGGTCAAAGAGCTGCGCCCCGAGCGTGAAAAACCGGCTTACCGGCCCGATGAACAACTGGTAACCGTTGCTGTCTATTTCTATCCCGCTGAGGCTCACGTTGCTGCCGCGGCGCTCAAGGCGGCGGGAATCAGGGCGGTGGTGGTCGATGAGTTCGGAGCGATGGCCAACGCTATGTTCGGAGTTCAGGTGAGGGTCCAGGTGAAAAAGGGGGATACAGACAAGGCGATCAAGATACTGAAGTCGATCGAGAAAGGATGACAAAAAGCCCCGTTTTCCTTTTTTGAGATGGAGAGCTGGAGGTGCTTTGTTGATGTCCCGAGTGGTCATAAAAGCCGTGTGGATTTAGCGGAAGTCAAGTAAACGTCGATTCTTTTCTCTGTAAGCCTCCGCGTCCTCTGCGGTAAAAAGAAACAAGCACACAGGTCCGCGAACTGTTTCTTCAATCGAAACACTTCACCCTCACCCCTTCGGCTTCGCTCAGGGCAGGCTCTTACCCTCTCCCTTCGAGGGAGAGGGAATATTCCTCGCCCCTACGGCTGCCGGGGGCGCAAATCGGTAGTGACCTTGCCGGATTGCAGATACTCCTCCTCCACGACAACAGTCCGGGGCAGGGCGTCTTTTTCCAGTCTCGGTAAGCCGTATTCTTGCCAGGAGTCGCGCGCCTTTTCCAGGTATTTCGCCGCCGGAAGGGAGACTACCGGGTATGGTTCATAGGGCCGGGTGGCGTCAATGAACACCCCCACCCCGGGCCAGGCATAGTCGCCCGATCTCTTGTCGAGCTCTTCCCGGAGTGACGGGGCCGCCGAATAGTCCAGCGCCGTCGCCGACAGTCCCTCGATGAAATGCACCCCTCTGCGGGCCGGGGTTAACGAGGTGCGAAAGGTTATCGCCCAGATGAGATTGTCCAGGTCGTAAATATCGACATCATCGTCGGTGACGATGACCATTTTGGCGTAACGGGGCTGCAGTATCTTGAAGATGGCCCGGGCGACCCGCTCGGGATGGTCCTTGTCCTTTTTCTTGATCGAAGCTACGATGAACCGGCCCTGGGCCCCTTCGGGCATATTGATGTCCTCGATGCCCCCGGTATTCATTTTGGCCAGCTCTTTGAGAGTGAGGGATTCGAGGCCGATCTGGCGCACCTTGCTGCTTTCGCTGGGTGGCATTTGACTTACGAAAGCCTGGTAGATGGGGTTGTTCCGGTAGGTGATGCAACTGATTTCGCACACCGGACTGTAGGTGGCCGATCCCTGGTAGCCGGTGACCTCGCCAAAGGGTCCCTCCAGCTCAAAGGGCCGCTCCGATCTTAGCGGGATGCTGCCCTCGATGACAATCTCGGCGGTAGCCGGCACCTCGAGGTCGATGGTCCTGCACTTTACCATTTCCACCGGCGCGCCCCGCAGCGCCCCGGCCACGGCCAGTTCGTCTACATTTTCGGGAACCCTGGTGACCGAAGCCATCATCACCGCCGGGTCCGGTCCCAGGACGGTGGCCACCTCGGTGCGCCGGCCCCGGGCCTCGTTCTTCTTCAGATGCGTCTGCATGTGCGAAGCAATGCTGAAGTTGATGGCCATCTCGTTGGGTTTTTCCCGGACCATAGAACGATAGGTGCCCATGTTGTAGGTGCCCGTATCCGGGTCCCTGGTGATATGACACGGCGAGGTGAGAAAACCGAGTCCCTTCTCCCAGTTGCCATCCTTGCCCGGTGTCCATACCGGGACCGGAAGCTGATGCAGGTTGACCCCCTTCCCGGCGAAAACGTTCTCCTGACACGGCCCCTGGCTGACGGTGACCGGCTTGATCGGCCTGGCCAGGGCATCGGCCCACCGCATTCTTATTTGCCTCATGATACCGGCTTTCGAGCCCGCAGGATCTATGCCCAGGCCCAGGGCGTAGGTCCGGTAAGAGCCGCCTACCGCCCCTACCACCACGGACATGGAATGCCCCTTGACCTTATCAAACAACACGGCGTAGCGGTTTTCTTCGTTATACCCCTGGTAAATCCACCGGGTTATGGCGCTGATTTCCCAGTCCTTGTCCACCTCGGTGGAGACGTGCCTGAGGAGGCCATGTCTTGTCAAGGCAAACAGGAATTGGCGTAAGTCCTGATAACTCATGCCGGTGTTCCTTTCAACCATTATTTCCGTGCCTCGTCGATGATCTTCTTGGCCACAGCCTGCATTTTTCCCCGGTAAAGAATGAG
>CAZFEA010000051.1:8773-13113 GCA_964518085.1 uncultured Dehalococcoidia bacterium | reverse complement strand
TCTTACTCAAATCTGTGCTAATCTCGTGAAATCTTGTGGTTCCGTTTGTGCAACCAGTGGCGTGCGGTCGTTCAAGTTAATCGCGGACAATTACTAACCGCTAATCACCAATCGCTAATCGCCAATCGCTAACGGCTAACCGCCAATCGCTAATCGCTAACCGCTAATCGCCCGTCGGGGCGGAATTAGGTGTTGGTACCAATTGTGCCTCTTGCCGCGGGGCCATAAAATAAGCTCAAAAACGGGGACCATCGCCCGGCCGGTCCGGTCGTGACGTGGTCCAAAGGAGGCATAAGGTGACCTGCAGACAACCCCAATCGTTGCTTGACTCGTTGATCGAGTGCGCCCGGGTATGCGATTACACCGGCTACAACTACTGCATGGGCCAGAGCGGAATGGAGGAGTGCGGCCGGCTTTGTTTCGATTGCGCCTCAATTTGCTGGACGATGGCCAGCTACGCTACCCGCCAGTCCTGCGTAGCGCCGGCCGTCGCCCGGGCCTGCGCCGAGATTTGCGGTTCCTGCGCCGATGAGTGCGCCAAGTTCGAGGAAACGGAGATGCAGCACTGCGCCGAAGTGTGCCGGAGGTGCGCCGAGGAATGCCGCAGCGCAGCCGCCGTAGCCGTCCGTTGAGTCGGCAGTTCCCGAAAAAGCGGTACCACAGGCGGCCCTGCCTGTGAAGACACGGGTTTTAAGTTACTGGGTTGGGCGGGAGAGGGGATCTTAGCTCAGTTTTCCGGTAACCGGGATGGGGGCGCTGGGCAGCATGCCCACGACGTGGCTTTCGCCCGAGGGAGAAACCCCCAGCAGGGCATTGGCCATGACGCCGCCGAAGGTGGCGGTGCCGTTAACCCCGGCGAAAGACCCGGTGCCGTACTGCATCACCAGGCGGCCGTTGCCGTTTATTGGCAGGCTGTAGAAGGTGTAGCCCTGGGAAACCAGGGACGCCAGCCAGCCGAGCCACTGGGCGTAGGGAGAGGCGGGGTCCAGATAGGGCAACTGGGCCAGGAGGGGGTTGATGTCAAAAGGCGACGGCGCCCCGGCGGCCAGGTTCACCGTGGACGAACCGCCGAGGTACCCCGTGGCATTGAAGATGCTGAAGGTGCCATGCATCCGGCCATCCTGGTTCACGTCCAGGTTTCCGGAGCTGACAAAGACGATGGTGCCGTTGATGCCTCCGGCAAGGGTGCCGACCAGCTTGCGGTCCCTGACCAGCCATCTTATGACGCCCGGGCCGTCAGTGGCCACGCCGGCGGGAATTGGCCTGACACTGGCCTGGGGATCAATGTATACGATCTGCAGGGTCGCATTGAGGTCCTCGGCCCTGGCGCTGGCGGCCGGGGGCGCCGCGCTGGTCACCAGCACGATGCTAAGTAATAGGACGACCAACCATTTCTGTTTCATTTGTCTCCTTTCAACTCAACTATAATAAGGGAAACCAGTAGTACAGGCCCGCATTATATATAAGTTGAGGTTGGTTTGGGAATCCCCCGGACGGGTGATTACCCGCCGGTCAGGGTCACCATGAGGTGGACGTCGAGGAACTCCCTGTCTCTCGTATCCGGGCGCGAAGCTATTTCCTGGAGCTCGTTATAGCTGCGGACAAGCTGGTGTTCGATGACCACCAGGGTGCCCGGGTCATAGTAGTCCCAGCTACGGGCTTCCTCGATATCAGCCAGCCGGCCAGCCTTATCCTCATAGGAGAACACGCGGAGTTTCATATCTGGACCATCTTCAGGTTACTTTTGAGCCATGACTTTAGTCCGGTTGCGGTGTTTCAGGCTGAAAGAGTTACTTTTTGCCCATTACCTTAGTAATTGTCGGCAATTAACTTGAACAGTCATCGCGCCACGCGTTCCACAAAAGGAACCACAAGATTTCACAGGATTGACACCAGGTTTGATAAGAAATAGCGGTGCAAAGGCTCAATCCAGTCTGAAACTCGACGAATAATCTTGTGAAAATCTTGTGTAATCTCGTGGTTCATTGTTCAACCTATTGGTGGACGGTTCCTTAGTACCACTACCCGCGATAACTCTTTTCACCCTCACCCTGACCCTCTCCCGTCAAGGGAGAGGGGAAAGGGTCAAGGGAGAGGGGAGTGGAGTTTCACCAGCCGGCAGGCGATGGCCTTGGTTTCAGGGTAGCCGGCAATGGCGTCCCTCAGGGTGATGTCGGTCAGGATGTTGGCATTGGCCACCGCCCAGCCGTGGGGTATGCTGACCACGCCTTCCTTGATGTCTTCGGTGACCCTGGCCCTCATCTTGATGCGGCCGCGGGGCGATTCCACCCCGATCATCTCGCCGTTGACGATGTCGTACCGGCGGGCGGTGGCCGGATGGACCTCGGCTTCAGGCTCGTTTCTCAGGGCGCGAAGGCCGGGCAGGTTGCGCAACTGGGTATGGATGTATTCCAGGGAGCGGGCGCCGGTGATGAGAATCTCGGGGTAGTCCTTGACGATCTCCGGATTGGCCACCGGACTCTGGCTGGGCTCGATATGGGTGGGGAGTCCCGGGAAACCGAACCGCTCCAGCCCCTCGGAGAAGATTTCTATTTTTCCCGATTCGGTGGCGAAGCCGGTCTTTTCGTAAATCCGGTACACCTTTTCGCCGAAGAAGGCGCCGCCGGGATTTTCCTTGAGCGTCCTGGCCGAAATGACGCTCTTGGAGAACAGGTGCTCGACCACCTCCTCGTCGCTCTTCCAGGGGAAGTATTCGGCGTAGCCCAGGCGGTGGCCCAGCTCGCTCCACACCCACCAGTCGGCCTTGCTTTCCCATAGCGGCTCGATAACCTTCTTGCGCATCATGATAAAGGAAGTCCCGTGCATCAGGCCGTAGGGATAACCTCCCACGCCCTCCTTTTCCAGGAAGGTGCAGGCGGGCAAAACGTAATGGGCCAGGTCGGCCGTCTCGCTCATGAAGGGGTCGATGACCACCAGGAGATCGAGTTTCTTCATCGCCGCCAGGAACCGGGTGGTGTCCGGGAAGTCCAGGGCGGGATTGCCGCCGCCGACCAGAAGGGCCTTGATGGGATAGGGTTTTTCGTTGAGGATGGTCTCGCTGAGCAGCATCGCCTGGCCGTAGGGGGCGGGGCGTTTGCCGAACTTGTAAAACACCGGGTATTCGTCGGCGCCGATGGGCCTGGCGTCCAGCGGCAGGCGCAGGTCGGTCAGGGGAAGCAAAGGCGTGGTGGCCCAGCCGCCCGGCACGTCAATGTTGCCGGTGATGGTCTGCAGTATGGCGAAGGCCCGGGAGTTCTGCAGGCTGTTCTTTTGCTGGTCCATGGAGCACACGCCCTGGAGGATGCAGGCGCCTTTGGTGGTGGCGAAGATGCGGGCGATCTTGCGAATTTCGACCGCCGGGACGCCGCTGATCCCTTCGGCCCATTCCGGGGTAAGAGGCTTAACGTGCTCCACCAGCCGGTCAAAGCCCAGCGTCCATTTGTCGACGAACTCCTTGTCCCACAGGTCCTCGTTGATGATGACGTGCATCATGGCCAGGGCGATGGCGCAGTCGGTGCCCGGCCGGGGCTGGACATGGATGCCCAGTTTGGCCAGGGGGATGCGCCGGGGGTCGATGGTGATGACCTTCAGTCCCTCTTTGACCCTCTTGCGCATGTCCTTGGCGATGGTCCACAAGGAGTTATCGGGGTTGTGGCCCCAGAGGATAATGCAGTTGGCCTTCTCCGGTTCTTCCACCGGGTAGCGGCCGAAGGTGATCTGGCGGGCCAGGATGCGGACGCGGTAACAAATGCTTTCCACGCAGAGGAAGTTCGGGCTGCCGAAGGCGCCGCGGAAACGCTGCATGAACGCCGCCAGCTCGATGTTCTCCACGCCCACCGATCCGGTATAAATGGCCATGGTCTGAGGGCCATAGGCGGCCTTCAGTTCTTTGAGTTTGCCGGCGATCTCGTCCAGGGCCTGCTCCCAGGAAATACGTTTCAGGGAGCTGCCGACCCGCTTCATGGGGTGCTTGACCCGGTCGGGAGAGTAGACCCATTCCACCAGGTGGTCCCCCTTGGGGCATAGCGCTCCCTGGTTGAGGAAGTGCTCGGGGATGCCGGCTACTTTAACCAGTTTGCCGTTGTCTACATAGGCATCGACCCCGCAGCAGTTGACACACAGGGCGCAGTCAGTCTTGATTACCTGCATTGGTTACTCTCCTTTACCGAGACCGAATCGTGAATAGTATCTTGTCTAACCAATGGCCGTCTTTTTTAAACCGCAGAGGGCGCAGAGGACACGGAGAGAGCTATTCTTCTTCTATCTTCTGACTTCTGACTTCTGCCTTCTGTCTTCTGGCACGCGCAGCGTGCCGCTACGGTCTACTGCTCTAGAACCTC
>CAZFEA010000051.1:0-8673 GCA_964518085.1 uncultured Dehalococcoidia bacterium | reverse complement strand
CTTCTGTCTTCTGGCACGCGCAGCGTGCCGCTACGGTCTACTGCTCTAGAACCTCAGCGGTATGACCTTGCCATGGCCTTCATCGAGCAGTTGGCGGTCCAACGGTCGGGGGTGGTCATAGAAAATGGAAATGACGCGCGGGTCGAGCTCGCCGGCGGCCCGCTCCCGGGCCGAGCCGGTCCAGTATGAATCGTCGCCCAGCAGCCGGTTCATTTCCTCCACCAGCCTTTCGGCTTCGTTTTCGTCCCTGGTGGCAAGGCCCCTGCGCATACGCACCGGCCGGTTACGGGCATCACGCAGCAGGGGGTGCCGGAAGATGACGCACCAGCCCCGGCGTCCCTGGCTGCGGCTCTTTGCGGCCCGAAATAGCTCGGTAGCCCGAAGCGTGTTGTTCACGTTGTTCACTGTAGCATGGGGTATGTTGTACTGTCAAGGGCCGGGGTACCCGTAGCCGCACGTGCAACGTGCGGCTACCTGTTACCTGTCACCTTCCTCCGCCCCAGCAGCACCGCCAGCGCGGCCGCCTCCAGGGCGGCAATCACGCCCAGCACGATGGCCAGCGGCCAGGATGGCCCCGCCGCTCCTGCCGCCCCGGGCGCCCCGGTTACCCGGTCCCGGTCGCCCGATACCTCGAACGAGGCCGTCTGCCCGTCGAGTTCGATCACATAGCTCCCGGGCTGGAGATTGCCCAGCGGGAAAGCCACGTCGCGTTTTTCCCCGGGTTTGAGGCTCACCTCACGGGAATCGCGAAGGGCCTGGTTCAGTTTGAGCCGGGCGGTGAATACCGCCTCTACCATGCCGGTGTTCTCCACCCGTTCCGATATGCTCACCGTGTCGGCCTGCCCCGGCGCCGCCGGGCTGACCTTGAGACCGGAGACCTTCAAATCCGCCGGATTGACCACGGTGAACGGCAGATCGGCCTCACCGAGCATCGCCTTGTAAAGGCCGGGCTTGTCCCGGGCAACGCTGAACGAGATGTTCCTGGTGGCGCCCGGCTCTATCTCGATGGCGCCGCTTTCCTCCAGTTTGCTGCCCACCCACAGCCGCGCCGGATAAACGGCTTTGGCGCTGCCGGTATTGACGATGGTGGCCGTCAGCGAGGCCTTTTCGTTTATGTTCGGCTGCCGCGGGGCTATGGCCATGCCGGATATCTTGAAGGGCGATTTGACGCTGATGATGCCTTCGGCGCCCTTGGCCTGGATCGGCTGGTTGCGGCTGTTGTTCAGGTTTCCGCCCCTGAGGGAGATGCGGAATTCCCCCTCGGCCAGGGGCATGACGGTGAGTTTGGCCAGGGTGACCCGGGATGAACCGGTCTTGCCCGGCGCCGTGGTCAGGGTAATGATGCCGGCAGGGGCATCCGCGCCTATGGTCTGCCGCTGCGGCGGCTTGTCGAAGGGGATATCGCCCGGGTCAACAGCGCTGATGTCCAGTACCCGCTGGGGGTAAGCCAGCTCGATCCACGAGTTGCCCAGCCCGTCCGGTTCCACCAGGTCGGTGATCGAGATGGTCACCGTGCCGCTGATGCCGACGGTCATCGACGCCGAGCCGATCTGGACCGTGGTCGGTTCCCTGACCACCACCCCCCCGTTTCTTACCGTGGCCTCCATAGGCTTGCCCCCGGTATCTTTGAGGCTGGCGATGGTGACCGTGATCGGCGACTGCCCGCCCTTGAGTCCCTGGACGATAATCTCGGTCAGGGCGGCATTGCCCACCGGACCCGGTTTCCGGCCCACCGTGCCGCGGGCGACGATCTTTCCCTCCGAATGGGTGTTGCCCGCCTGGACGGCGGTCTTGTCGGACATGGCCCAATCGGTGATCCGGACCACTTTCACCACCGCCGGGTCATAGGCCACCTCGATCTCGTAGGAACCGAGGCCCATTATGCTGGGGATGTTTTTGAGGTTTACCGGCACCGCCTCGAATTCGCCCACGGTAATAGCCCTGGTGGCCGCTTCGATGGTGGCCGGGGGCAACACCCATTGCTGCCCGGGGATAGCCCTGGCGACAATGTTTTGCCCGGAGGCCCCTTTGACCGACAGGTCCGAGATGCCGGCTGTCAGTTGTTCGGCTTTGCTGGATATTATCTCGATATGGGCGACGGCTATGGCGCGGCCTGCCGGGGCCGGCGCCGGGGCCTCGCCGCTGATGGTCACCGCGGACCGGCCGGCATCGATATCAAATTTGGGGGTGCGATCGAAAGGGGCGTCGCCGCCCCTGACGCTGTTGATCCTGACCGCAGCCGGGGAAAACGATACCTTCAGGCTGTAAGAGCCGGGGACCTGGGGCATATCCTTGAAAATTACCGGTATCCAGGTGGCCCTGTCCAGGGGGACAAAGGCCGATTCCACCTGCACCGAAGCGCCGGGGTTTACCTGTATTGTCCCGTTCACCGGCGATGCCGCCATGTCGCTTCCCTGGGTATCGGCCAGGGTGACGATCTTCATCTCCAGTTTGTGGGCGCCGCTGGCCAGCGCCAGCGCTTCCAGCGAGGCCAGGCTGACCTCCCCGGTGGGGCCGGGGATGCGCGCCTGGAAGCCGTTCAGGTAGATGATGCCCTCTATATTATTGATATTGTGAATGGGCATGGCGAAGAACGGGCTGGTCCCCGGGGCCAGGCTGACGATCCTGAGGGCGGCGGGATCGAACCGGATTTGAAAATCATAGCCTCCCAGTCCCTCTCTGCGGGTGATGTTCTTTACCGTCACCGGCACTTTGACCGTGTCGCCGGTGGTGGTGGTGGCCGAGCCGATCTCCACCGTGGTCGCCGCGGGGCCCTGGGCGGCGGCGGGGCCGGGCGGGGTGGGGAACAGCAGTAGAATGGAGACGAAGGTAACAAGAATGAGTTTGATTGTTGTCATTCGATATCTCCAAGAAGACAGAAGACAGAAGACAGAAGAGAGGACGCGGTCAGCGGTCGCTGTCTACAGCTTTCAAGTAGGATTCTAAGCCGAACTGGTCGTTACGACGAAACTTGTCGGTCAGCCTATAGGTACCGAGGACCCACTGGTGGGCCCTTTGCCAGACTATCAGATCCTGGAAGTTCATGGCCGGCATCTTCCGGCTTTTATCTTCTTTCTTCTTTCTTCTGTCTTCTTTCTTCTGTCTTCTGTCCCCGTTACTCAATTCCCGGAATCGGGAACCTCCGGCACATCTCCAGCACCTCTTCCCGCACGCGCCGGGTTGCCACCGCGTCACCGGGATGGGACAGGATGTCGACGATCAGCGAGGCCAGCCGGGTCATCTCCTCCTCCCCCATGCCCCGGGTGGTCACCGCGGGCGACCCCAGCCGGATGCCGCTGGTAATCTGCGGCGGCTGGGGGTCGAAGGGGATGGCGTTCTTGTTAACGATGATGTGGGCCTGCTCCAGGGACTCCTGGGCGGCCCGCCCGGAGATGTTTACCGGCGTCAGGTCTACCAGCGCCAGGTGGGTATCGGTGCCGCCGGAAACCAGGCGCAGTCCGCGGCGGCGCAGCTCCTCGGCCAGGCGGCGGGCGTTGGCGGCTATCTTCTTCTGATAGGCGACAAATTCCTCACCGGCGGCCTCGGCAAAGCATACCGCCTTGGCGGCGATGACATGGGTCAGGGGCCCGCCCTGCAGACCGGGGAAAACCGCCGAGTCTATGGCCGGCCCCAGGCTGTGGCGGGTGAGGACGAAACCGCCCCTGGGCCCCCGCAGCGTCTTGTGCGTGGTCGAGGTCACCAGGTCGGCATAGGGGACAGGCCAGGCATGGACGCCGGCGGCCACCAGCCCGGCGAGGTGGGCCATGTCCACCATCAGTTTGGCGCCCACCCGGTCGGCCATTTTCCGGAAGGCCTCGAAGTCGATGGCCCGGGGATAGGCGCTGGCGCCGGCGACGATGAGTTTGGGCCGGTGCTCGATGGCCAGTTTCTCCAGCCACTCGTAGTCCAGCCTTTCGGTTTCCCGGGAGACGCCGTAGGGAACGAACCGGTACAGCTTGCCGGAGAAGTTCACCGGGCTGCCGTGGGTCAGGTGGCCGCCGTTGGCCAGGCCCATGGCCATAACCGTATCGCCGTATTCCAGGAGGCTGAAATAGGCCGCCATGTTGGCCTGGGCGCCGCTGTGGGGCTGGACATTGGCGTGTTCCGCGCCGAACAACTGGGTGGCCCTTTCAATGGCCAGGCTTTCCACGGCATCGATGTTTTCGCAGCCGCCATAGTAGCGCCGTCCGGGGTAGCCCTCGGCGTACTTGTTGGTGAGGATTGATCCCTGGGCCTCCAGTATCGCCCTGGAGGCATAGTTCTCGGCGGCGATGAGGTTGATGGTGGTCTTCTGCCGCTCCAGCTCAGAGGCCAGGGCGGCGGCAATCTCGGGGTCCGTTTTTTTCAGGAACTCAAACATAAACGAACGATTTAAGATTTAAGATTCAAGATTCCCCACCCCGCCCCCTTTCGCCTTTTCCCTTTTCCCTCTTCCCTTTCGCCTTTTCCCTCTCGCCTTTTCCCTTTCGCCTTTTCCCTTTTCCCCTGGCGTTAGTTTACCGCGCGGCATATTGGGTGTCAAATGGAGTAGCGGCACGCTGCCGCGTGCCAGAAGACAGAAGACAGTAGGGGCACGCTGCCGCGTGCCAGAAGACAGAAGACAGAAGACAGAAGACAGAAGACAGAAGACAGAAGACAGAAGATAGAAGATAGAAGACAGAAGACAGTAGGGGCACGCTGCCGCGTGCCGAATCCGTACCCGCGGGGATGGTGGCCTGGCCCGCTCTTGCATTTCCGGTGATTCCCCAGAAATAGCCGGTATCACAGGCGGCCCTGCCTGTGGAAAAATGCTTTTTCATGCTTCATGGTGCTCGCTCGCGAGCATGGACGATTCATTCGCATATGCGAAAACGTCATGTACAAAAAATGTCTACCAGCCAGTTAATTCCATTTCGGTCAATTTGAGAGCGGGCCAGCGGCCCGCGGCTACGGCCCGGCCCCCGGCACGCGGCAGCGTGCCGCTACTCCCCTGCGGGAACTTTTTCGCCCTCTTTTTCGTCTATATAAGACAGGAGCGAAGTTATGATCTCTTTTTATGCCGGATTGCACATGCTATACCATCACCGGAAATGCAAGAGCGGGCCAACGGCCCGCGGGTACGGCCCCGGCCCCACCACCGGCACGTGCAACGTGCCGCTACAGAATTCTTATTTTTATGCTGAAAAACCTATTGACAAACCCTAAGGGTTGGGGTAAGCTACCCCAAGGCATGGTAGTATCACATCTTAGGGCTCGACGTATGGAAGGAGGACCGAAAATGTGAATAATGGCAGGGACCCCTGAACTGGTTTCAGCGATACCTGCATCCCGTTTATCCTGTCACATTTTAACAGCCCAAAATCTTTCGAAAGGAGTCAATCAAGACTAAATGAGCAAAGCTCTAAGACTAATGCTCGTCTTCAGCTTGGTGGTAGGCGTGCTGGCCTCGGTGCTGGTCCCGACCACCCCGGCTCAGGCGCAGACGACCAACGTGACCAACTTAACCAACATGTCGCCCGGGGTTACTATCGTGGGAGATACCATCTCGCTGGCTGGTAGCTGGGGCGCCGGCGCCGCCGGCTCGGCCATCACCGTCTACCTGTCCACCACCACCGGGCAGCGGGACTGGACCAGCCCCGCCGCTTCCGGCGACGTGGTGGCCAGCGCCAGCGCCGACACCCAGGGCGCCTGGGGCACCAACTTCATCATGCCCGACCGCAAGCGCGGTTTCCACGAGATGTACGTCCTGGGCGGCGACCGGTTCGCCATCTTTTCGGCCCGCGTCACCGCTGGTACCTTGACCTTGGTTAACAGAACATTATTCCCCCCGGTAACCGTAAACGCGAACCCGGCCATACTGGACATCAAGCTGGCCCTCCGGGTAGATTCCAAGTTGACCCGCAGCCCGTCGTCCGGCGGCTCGGGCACCACCATCACCGTCAAGGGCACCGGGTTCCCGGGCGACCAGATCGGCGTCCAGGTCAGGTTCATCTCTGCTACCGGCGCCATTCCTGACAAGATCGTCGGCGACGGCATCACCGCCACCAGCCGCGGCGCCTGGAGCATCAGCTTCAAGGCCCCCGATGCGCCCGCCGGGGCGTTCCGCATCCAGTCCTTCCTGGCCACTGGTGCCCCGATCGGCAGCGGTCCCGACCAGGTCCAGGATCCGGTAATAGATCCCGCCACCCGGGGCTTCACCAGTTGGTCCAGTGGCGCGATCCTCAGTGAAACATTCTCCATGCTGGGCCGGGTGAACGTAAGCCCGACCAGCGGACCGATGGGGACCACGGTCAACTTCTCGGCCGTGGGCCTGATGCCCAACCAGCTAGCCACGGTGCAGTTTGAGGGCAACACCATGGAAACCTCGCCCCTGACCCTCACCGTCAGCGCCACCGGCGTTCTCAACGGCAGCTTCAGAGTGCCGTCGGAGAACATCACCGATGGTCCCAAGATCGTAACCATCGTAGTCGGCGGCGTGGCCCTGGTATCAGGCAGCTTCGAAGTGGCCAAGAAAGCGGCCAGTCTCACCGTCACCAGCTCCGGCCTGGGCGCGGCCATGCTCGTCGGCCGGGACTTCACCGAAGGCTCGCCGATAACCGTCTTCTTCGACGGGAAGGTGGTACCCACCAGCCCGGAAACCCCGACCGCCAGCACGGGCACGGGCAGAGGCTGGACGGCCATCATCCCCATCCCGACGGCCAAGGCGGGAAAATTCGAAGTGAAGGCAGTTGACGCCTCGGGCGTTACCGCCACCGCTACCGTTGAGGTACCGTCTCTCGGCGGCGTCGTAACCGATGGCGCTCCTCCGCCTGGAAAAGAAGGACCTCCCGGACCGGCTGGCAAGCCCGGACCGGCTGGCAAGGCTGGACCGGCTGGCAAGGCCGGAGCGGCTGGACCGGCTGGACCGGCTGGACCGGCTGGCAAGCCCGGAGCGGCTGGACCGGCTGGACCGGCTGGCAAGCCCGGAGCGGCGCGGCCGCCTGGCGCGGCCGGCGCGGCCGGCGCCCCCGGCACTCCCGCCAACATGATCTTCGTCTGGATCGCCCTGATCCTGTCCGTCATCGCGATAATCGTGGCGATCATCCCGATGAGCCAGAAGAAAAAGGCCTAACTGAGCCTTTCAGGGTAGTTTGAGCGTAGCCGCACGCTGTGCGTGCACAAAAGAAAAGCCCCCGGGAAACCGGGGGCTTTTCTTTTTGGAAGACAGAAGGCAGAAGACAGAAGGCAGAAGACAGAAGACAGAAGACGGAAGACGGAAGACGGAAGACAGAAGACGGAAGACAGAAGGCAGAAGACAGAAGACAGAAGACGGAAGTCAGAAGTTAGAATGCCATCATCGGTCGCTGTCCAGGACTTTCAAGTATGATTCCAACAGTCGGGTAATTTCCTGCAATTGTTCCAGAGAAAGCTGTGTATCAGCATATCCAAGGTCCCTTGCGAGTAGTAAATAGTAACGGCTTTCTTCGGCAGAACCCTGGGCGATGTTGTAGAACCGACTCTTGTCAGCTTTTCCCTTTTTCTTAAAACCTTCGGCGATATTGGCCGGAATCGAGATCGCAGCTCTTCTAAGCTGAGAGGTCAGGCAAAACTGCTCCTTACGAGGAAACGTGTCGGTCAATCTGTAGGTATTGAGGACCCATTGATGAGCCTTCTGCCAAACAATCAGGTCCTCAAACCTTTTGGCCGGTATTTTCAGAGCTTTGTCTTCCATCTTGCGCCTTCTATCGTCCACCTTCTGTCTTCTGACTTCTGTCTTCTGACTTCTGTCTTCTGACTTCTATCTTCTGTCTACTGACTACTGCCCAGCACCACCACCCTGGTCTCTTCGGGTAGGGTATTGCGGGTGACGGAAAGGCGCGGTTGGGGGATGACCTCCTTGAGGGCCATCTGCTTGAGGAAGCTGTCGAGGGAATCGAGAGGGGCGTTGGTCGAATCGGTCCGGTAGTGCATCGGGATAACCAGCTTTGGTTCCACGGTCCGCACCGTTTCCGCCGCCGCTACCCCGTCTATGGTGGTCTGGCCGCCGACAGGCAGGAAGAGGACCTGGACGCCGGCCAGCGCCTGTATCTGCTGGGTGGAGAGGGTATGGCCTATGTCGCCCAGGTGACAGAGGGTGACGTCATCCATCTGGAAGACGTAGATAGTATTCTTGCCCCGTTTGGCCCCTTTTTCATTGTCGTGGAAGGAAGTTATGCCGGTGATCCAGATATTGGCAATGTCGTATTCGCCCGGACCGTGAACAATCTTGGGACGCAGGCAAACGAGCAAATCGGCGGTGGCCTCGGTGACCGCGGCAGGGACGGGCGCCACGGCCTGGGCATTGTTGTGCCCCGGATGGTCATGGCTGATGGTGACGATGTCCGCCTCAAGTCTGGGCGGCTTGTAACCCAGTTCGGGGGCGAAGGGGTCGGTGATCACCACACCCTGTTTGCCCTTGATGCGGAAACAGGAATGGCCCAGCCAGATGATGTCCAAAGTGAGTATAGTATAGCACAAGGGAGAAGACAGAAGACAGAAGACAGAAGGCAGAAGATAGAAGACGGAAGACAGAAGACAGAAGGCAGAAGACAGAAGGCAGAAGACAGAAGGCAGAAGACGGAAGACGGAAGACAGAAGACAGAAGGCAGAAGACAGAAGACAGAAGACAGAAGATAGAAGACAGAAGGCAGAAGACAGAAGACAGAAGACAGAAGA
>CAZFEA010000050.1:12013-13124 GCA_964518085.1 uncultured Dehalococcoidia bacterium | reverse complement strand
CGTGGCGCTACGGCGTGGCCTTCAGCCAGGCGGCAAGGGTATCAATCTGGGCCGAGGTGAAAGTCCCTGAGAAGCTGGGCATTGAAGCCCTTCCGTCGGAGATGGTCGTCGCCACCTGCGCCTGGGTCCGGCCGGCAAGGGCGCCGGAGGTAATCGCAGGACCAAGCCCTCCCTGCCGGTTCGGGCCGTGACACACGGCACAATTACCGGCGGCATAGAAGGGACTGCCGTCCGGCGCCGGTGTCGGTGTTGGCGTAGGCGTGGCGGTAGGCGCCGGCGCCGGTGTCGGCGTCGGTGTGGGCGTCGGCGTGGGCGTAGGGGTAGGAGTCGGCGCAGGAATGGAACCCGGCTTGGGCGGCCGGTGACAAATAGTGCACTGATCGTTGGTGCGTCCGGCATGGCTGGCAGGGACTCTTGGCGCCCCTCCGAGCCCGTTTTCGTGGCACAGCAGGCAGAAAGGACGGTCCGCAGTCTCGTGCTTTGCCCGCGGCGGACCACCCAGCGGCGGCGCGGTCGGGCTGCCTACCGGCGCCGGGGCCGTGTGGGTCAGATCGTGACAGGCGGCACAATACACCATGGTCCGCGCCGGACGCCGGGTAAAACGCACGTCATCGACATTGCCGCCATGGCAGAAAGACACGGTGCAGTTGTTCATTACCGTCCCCGCCGGGGGCGGGACGTGGTGGGGGAACAGGACGGGCATATTGCCCGGCTGGACAAAAAACTGGCTGGGAGGCGAGCCATGGCAGGTGGTGCATGAGGTTCGGGGGATGGCGCCGATGTGACACCGGGCGCATGCCTTGGGGGCTGCCTGGGCGACATCGAGACTGGCTCCGGGAATATCTGGGGACAAAACTAGCTGGACTGCCAGCGCTACCACCGCCAGCAAAACCCCCCTCGCTATAGTTGATGTAATCCTGTTTTTTGTCACTTCTATGGTATCTGACCGGCTAACAGACCCGGCACCCTATTATACCCGACCCAATTTCCGTACTGCAAATCGGGTAAGACACAGCCTTGCACGAAACAGGGAAAATCCCCCTTGGTCCCCCTTTCGCGAAAGGGGGAAATTTGCCGTCTCCCCCTTTGACAAAGGGGAAAATCCCCCTTG
>CAZFEA010000050.1:0-11913 GCA_964518085.1 uncultured Dehalococcoidia bacterium | reverse complement strand
GCGAAAGGGGGAAATTTGCCGTCTCCCCCTTTGACAAAGGGGAAAATCCCCCTTGGTCCCCCTTTTGCGAAAGGGGGAGTTTGCCGTCTCCCCCTTTGAAAAAGGGTGATTTAGACATTTCCAAACAAGGAAAACGGGCGCCGCAAAGAATTGTTACAAATCCCTTTAACACAGCATAGCTCGCGGGTATCCCCGCGAGCTATGCGTAACGTTTCTGCCGGAAGGAACCCTCTCCCATCAAGGGAGAGGATTCCTCGGCCTACGGAGTGACCATCAACCAGTTGGCCAGGTTGCTTATCCGCTCCGCAGTCAAGCCGCTGGCGTAAGTCGCCATCGACCCACCGGTCGAAAGCTTGTCGATGACGAACTGTACCGTCCGGGACCTGGATGCCAGGCCCGTGGAAGTAATGTTCGGACCCACGCCGCCGGTCCGGTCCGCCGCATGACAGGCATTGCAGCTCTTGGCGGTATAGTCCGCCTGGGCCTGCGATGCGTCGATGGTCGGCGTCGGAGTCGGTGTCGGAGTCGGGCTGGGCGACGGCGTTGGCGTCGGAGTCGGCGTTGGTTCCGGAGTAGGTGTAGGTGTAGCCGTCGGCGCCGGCGTAGGTGTTGGCGTCGCCGTCGGCGCTGGTGTCGGAGTCGGCGTAGCCGTCGGCGTGGCGGTGGCGCCCGGGGTCGGTGTCGGCGTCGGCGTCGGCAGCGCGGCAATGGCGGCATTGAGCGCGTTGATGGTGTTCTGGAGCATGGTCATGACAAACGTCGGGTTGTGAATGCCCTTGGTGTTATCGCCATGGATCAGGAAGTAGTTCCATCCAGCTTTCACCAGCGGGTCGCTGTAAGCGATCAACTTCGTGGTGCCATCGCTGGTGAATTCCGACACCCGGACCCTGATCTTGCTCATGGCTACGGTGTGGCTCGACTGACCCGACGGCGTGTAGGTAAAGGAGACCGGTGTCTTGAAGTATACCTCCAAGGTCAGGCTGCTGCTCTCATAAGGTTCCATCGAGGCGATGTTGCTCTTGTCGACCACGGCGTAAGCGCTGGTCAGGGAATAGCTGGTCCCCTGGTAATCATGCGGGGTACTGGAGTCTCTGACCGAGAAGCTGGCCGGCAGCTTGGCCAGCAAGTAGGCGGCCATGGTGTCGCCCAGCTCGTGGGTCTTCAGCTCCACGAACTCCTGGAGCGGGCCGGCGGTTACCGCACCGTGGCAGTTGGAGCATACTGCCTTGTTAGCCTTGAAGGTGTGGTTGGTGCCGCCGTTATTGCTGCTGAACTCGGCCGGCGGGTCAGTAAGGACCATGTGACACTTGGTGCAGGTGTTCTCGATGAGGGCATGCTTGGACCGCACCGGTCCGGGCATGAAGTAGGCGTTCTCGCCCATGAACACGTCGCCCTGAGCCGACCGGTGAGGCGTCGAGTAGCTATCGGTCGGTACGCCGATGGTATCATTGCGGGCGCCGTTGCGGCTGTTGTGGCAGGTGATGCACAGGGCGCCGCGACCGATGAGGTCGGCCTTGAAGCCCGCAGGCAGCATGGCAGAACTGCCGGAGACACGCAGGATAACGTCATTGGTGGTCTTACCCTGGGTGGTGCCCGGGTTGTGCGGCTCGTGGCAAACGGCACAGGTCTGAGGCTGGACTTTGTCGGTAGTCAGGCCCAGGGCCTGGAGTTCCGCCGAGGTGGCGTTGCCGCTGGCGCCCTGGATGTACTTGGTCAGGTCCCCCTGCTTCAGCCAGGCCAGGAATCCGTTACCTGTATGGCAGCGGGCGCAATGGGAACTGCTCTTCCTGGAATCCGCCAGGGCGGGGTTGTTGTGCAGGCTGCGCTCCCACTGCTGGAAGCGACCGTGGGTCTTGGGCTCACCGTGGCAGACGGCGCACACCTGGGATGCAATCGATATGCGCCCGGGGTCAAGAGAACCATTCATATGCAGGGTCGAACCGTTGCTCGGGCCGTGGCAGTTCTCGCACTGGATGCTGGCCAGCCTGGCGGCGTTGGGATAGTTGGCCAGTATGGTGGTCCAGTTGGTTGGCGATGGCTTGCTTCCCATCAACCCTGATGCCAGCAGGGCGGGGAAGTCCGAGACGTCGTCAAAGCCGGAGTTTGAGCCGGCCTGGTAACCGACGGTGTGGCACTTGGCGCAGTAGGTGCCGTAGGTGGGGTAGGTCAGGGCGTTTACGTCGTCCTTGAACTTGTTGGCATGTCCCGACTTGCGCCAGTCGGTAAACTTGTCCGGAGCGATGCCGCCTTCCGAGGCCGCTTTGTGACACACGGTGCAGGCGGCGGCCAGGGGTAGGCCATCGGCGCCCTGTCCGGTTATGGCCCCGGCCCAGGTGCCGGCGTACACGTCAATGGCGGTATTGCTGACGGTCTCGGTGGCGGTATATTTGCCGGCTACATCCGGCTTGAAAGAAGGATACCGGCTGGTGGCGCTGTCCAGGCCGGCGCTGCTGCCGGTGGGTTTGGTCAGCGTCCAGTTGTAGGAAGCCCCACTCTTGGCCTTGAGCAGCACCGGCATGTCGATGGGCACATTGGCCAGGCCGCTGGCCTTGTCCAGGGGAAGGGTAACAGTGACATCCACGGTGTTGGTCACCGTTCCCTTGGAGGTGACCATGGTCACCTTGAAGCTGGTCTTCTGGGCATCCGCCAGGTTATAACCGTTGATGGCATGTATCTGCGTCCTGTCCAGGTCACGCACCCCGGCCACCGGATCGCTGAGATTGCCTGCCGGCAGGGCGTCCTTGGCCACGATGTATGCCTTGTAGGCTTCCAGGCTGGCCAGGGTCGCCGAGGCCACCGCCGAGGTGGCATTGGCGATGGTCGCCGTGGGACCGCTGGTCTGGGTCCAGGCGTAGCTGGTTACCACCGAGCCATCGGTGGGCGCGGGTACGGCGAGGGCTATGGTGGCGCCGGGGTTCTGGCTGCCGCCGACTACCGGAGCGATATAATTGAAGGAAGCATCCCTGAGGCCGGCCAGCGTCTGGGCGATGACCAGGGCGTCGGAGATGGTGACCTTTTCGCCGGTGGCGCTGGCATCTTCCAGGTTGGCGCTGGCGGCATTGACCGCATGCAGCAGTTCGGTGGTATCGCCGATGCCCCGCAGCCCGGCCAGGTACTGGGCGATAAACAGGGCATCGGTTACATTGATAGTCCCGTTCTTCTGGGCGTCGCCACGCTGCAGAACATAGGTCTTGGCCGAGTCCTGGACGATATTGTTGGCGCTTATCACCTCCACCAGGCTGCTGAAGGATAGCACCACATCATGGGCGACGCCGCTGGAACCGATGATGCGTGGCGTAACCTGCGCCAGGGTGATCGGGGCCTGGGGCGCCGATCCGGTCTGGGTGGCGTTCATCAGGGCCGAGCCGCTGCTGTTCTGCACATTGACCGTGGGCGAGGAAAAGACGCCGTAACCATAGGCGCCCAGCACATTCACCGCATTACCGGATGAACCACCGGGATAGCTCAAGGAAAAGTTGTAGCCGCCGATACCGCCCCCGGCCAGGGTCGCGGTGCCGCTGCTGGTACTGCGGATGCTGGTGATCTTGATGTCCAGCGCGGCGCGGCCATCGGACATCATGCTCTGCCCGAAGCCGGGAACGGCCTGGACACCGGACACGTCGGCGAGGGGCTTATATTCGTACTTCGCCAAGACGTCCCTGGCGGTGAGGACCGTGCCGCCCGTCTTCGGCGCCGAAGTCACCGGTGGCACCGGAGGAGGAGTGCCGCCGGGCGGCGGCGGGGGAGGCGTGGGCGTTGGCCCGTCGGCCACTGCCGGAGCCACTAGCGACAACGCCGCTAGCGACATTGCCAGCAGTAAAGCCGCAAATAATACACGCGCCACTATGCCGAAGCTTGGTTTCATAGGTGTCCTTCCTTTTCTCGCCGGTTACCGACTTACCCGTGGGTTATGGTTTACCGAAGATTTGATGCGGATCTCCCTGTTGAGGACTACCCCGTCTCCTCTCCCTTGACGGGAGAGGGTCACAGCCTGCCCTGAGCGAGGTGAATGGGGTAAGGGTGATGGTTTGCTGAACGCTAATGGAAAAGTCTCGCTTTTTTTGCTGCGTAATAATACTTGGCCAATTGCCTGACCGTCAATACGTAATTCGCAGTAGCCTGGATACTGGCTAATATGTAGCCAGATTGGACCATGTACTGCTGGAATAACACCGTGACCAATATACCCGTTGGCCGGCTAGATTGTCAATGAATTTATTGGCCTGAGTAATGAATAAATAATGAAAACTACGGCGCATGCCCTATTCTGCACTGGCTCTTTTAACCACAGAGGACGCAGAGGAACCAGGCTCCGTAGCGGCGCGGTCTCCGCGCCACGGTCCGGGTGAGGCGGGCGAACACACCGGTCCGCCCTACGTATCTCACTTCTCACTTCTCACTTCTCACTTCTCACTTCTCACCTCTCACTTCTCACCTCTCACTTCTCACCTCCGCCTCTACCCCTGCTGGTGGCAACCCCGGCATACGGCGTCGGTGAATGACGTGTGGTTGGTGGGGCTGGTGGGCAGGGCCGGCCCGATTCCATTGGCATGGCACACCAGGCAGATGGTCCGCCCAGCGTGTGCGGCATTAAGAATTGGCGGACCGGAGGGCGCCGGGCTCGGGCTGGGGGACGGCGAAGGGGTGGGCGTCGGGGTAGGCGTCGGGGCCGGCGAAGGGCTGGGCGACGGGGAGGGACTTGGCGAGGGGGAGGGACTCGGCGACGGCGATGGCGTGGGAGTTGGAGCAGCGGTAGGCGCCGCGGTGGGGCTGGCGGTGGGCGACGGCGACGGCGTAGCCGTCGGCGACGGACTGGCTGTGGGGGATGGCGCCGGGGTGGGCGTGGGCGCGTTATTCAGGGCCTCGATAGCCGACTGCAGGGCATTCATGGCAAAGGTCGGGTTATGGACGCCCTTGCTGTCATCCGCTTCAATCAGGAAGAAGTTCCATCCCGCCCTTACCATGACATCGCCGGCGGCAATAAGTTTGGTAGCGCCGTCGCTGGTGAAATCACCGAGCTGCACCTCCAGCCGGCTGACCAGAATGGTGTGCGGCGTTTCCCCCGCGGGGGAGTAGGTAACGCCAACGGGGGTGACCAGGTTGATGAAGAACCCCTGCTGCCCGTGCGGTTCGGTGATCTCGACCGAGGCGATATTGCTCTTGTTGATGACCACGTTGCCGCTCTTCACGTCATATTCCTTGCCGTTGTAGGTGTGGGGCATGTAGTCCTTGACGGTGACCGTAGCCCCGATCCTGCTCATCAGGTAATCTCCCAGTTTGGCGCCCAGGGTGTGCATCATGGCCTCGACCGCCGCCTGCACGCCATTAGCAGAGTAGGGGTTGGCCTGCGGCCGGGAGGCGCCGGCGGGGAAAGCGCTGCCGTGGCAGCTCGAGCAGATGGTAAGACTGGCCTTGAAGGCGTGATTGGTCCCGCCAGAGTTGTAGCTGAAGTCCGCCGGCGGATTGGAAAGCTCCATGTGGCATTTGGTGCAGGTGTTCTGGATGTAGGAATGGTTACCCCGGGCCGGCGTCTTGATGAAGTAGGCATTCTCGCCCATCAACACGTCGGCCTGGGAGGCGGTGTGGGGCGCCGAGTAGCTGGTGGGCAGCGGCTGGGCATCGCCTTTCAGCCCGTTGCGGGTATTGTGACAGGTCATGCACAGTGCCCCGCGACCGACGGCTTCGGCCTTGAAACCGGAGGGCAGCGTGGCGGTGCTGCCGTCAACCCGCAGCACCACGTCATTGGGTTCGCCGGTCTTGTTGCCCAGACGGTGCGGCTCATGGCAGACGGCGCAGGTAACGGGCTGGGCCCTGCCGGCGCTGGCGCCCAGGGCTTCCATTTCAACGGTGGTGGCGTTGCCGCTGGCGCCCTGGACATTCCTGGTAAGGTCGCCCTGTTTCAGCCAGGCCAGGAAGCCCTGGCCGGCATGGCAGCGCCCGCAACTGGAGCTGTTGCCCCTGGTAGTAGCCAGCTCGAAGCTGGCATGCTTGCTCATCTCCCACTGCTGGTACCTGCCATGACGCTTCGGCTCGCCATGGCAGGTACCGCAGGCCTCAGAGGCGATGGTGATGCGGGTATCGTCGATCCTGGAATTAAGGTGCAGGGTGGTGCCGTTGTTCGGCCCATGGCAGTTCTCGCACTGGATGTTGGCCAGCCGCGCCGTGGCGGCGTAGTTTGTCAGGATAGTACCCCACAGCCCGGGGTCGCCATGCGAGGGCGCCTTCCATCCCCCGGCGGCTATGGCCTCGTCCCAGCCGCCGTTGCCGGCCCTGGTGTCATAACCGACGCCGTGGCACGAGGCGCAGCCCGTGGTCCAGTGTCCCGCCGGGTCTTCGATGTTCTGGGTAAAAATCTCGGCGTGCCCGGAAGCCTTCCAGGCGGTGAACTTGTCGGGCGCGACAGTGCCGTTGTGGCAGACGGTGCAGGCCGCCGCCAGCGGTCTTCCATTAGTGTCCTTGCCGGTTATGGCGCCTGCCCAGGTGCCGGCGTAGACATCGATGCTGGTCCCGCTGCTGGTTTCGGCGGCGGTATACTTGCCCACAAGGTCAGGGGTGAAGGCAGGATACCGGCTGGCGGCGTTGTCCAGGGTCGCCGCGCTTCCGGAAGGCCGGGACAATGTCCAGTTGTAGGAAGCCTGGCTCTTACCATGCAGGAGCACGGTGGCCCCCTTCGGCACGCTGGCCAGGCCGCCGTTGACTACATAGGGCAGGTCAACAGTCACCTCCACCGTGCTGGTTGATGTTCCTCTGGAGGTGACGGTAGTCACCTTGAGGCTGGTCTTTTTCGCGTCGCTCAGGGCATGGGGGTTGATCGCCTGCACCAGGTACCGGTCGACCTCCTGGGGCAGAAGGCCCATCAGCCGGGCCTTGTAGGCCTCGGCGTCGGCCAGGGTTACCGTTGCCGTGGCTGAGGTGGGATTGGCTATAGACGCGGTGGGCCCGCTTAACTGGACCCACTGGTAGCTCTGGACCACCGAGCCGTCGGCCGGGGCGGGGGCGGTCACCGCTACCGTCCCACCGGGCGCGGGACTGGTGGCCGGCGCCCCGGCAACAATATAATTGTAAGAACTGTCTCGCAGTCCGGCCAGCATCTGGGCGATCATCAGGGCATCGGAGATGGACAGCTTTTCCCCGGTGGTAGTGTCCTCCAGCTTGACACTGGCGGCATTGAGGGCGTGGATAAGATCGGTGGTCTCGCCGATGCCCTTCAGCCCTGCCAGGTACTGGGCGATGAACAGAGCGTCGGCGATATCGATCTTCCCATCTTTCTTGGCGTCGCCGCGCTGCAGGACGAAGCTCCTGGTGGCGTCCTGGGGTATGTTATTGGCGCTGATGGTCTCCACCAGGCTGTTGACGGAAAGGCCCACCTCGTGGGCGACGGACGAGGAGCCGGTAATCCGGGGGGCCACCCTGGCCAGGGTGAGAGGCGCCTGCGGGGCGGAACCGGTCTGGGTGGCGTTGACCCGCACCGAGCCGGTGCTATTCTGAATATTGCTCGTCGGCGAACTAAACGGAGCGACGCCGGTCACACTCATTATGTTAACCGCGTTCCCCGGGGCGCCGCCGGGATAGGTCAAAGTGAAATCATAGGCCCCGATGCCGCCGCCGGCCAGGACATCGGCGTCGGTAAGGAGGTTGCGAACGCGGTTGATCTTGATGTCCAGAGTGATGATGCCGTCACTGCCCGCGCTCTGGCCGAAACCGGGGATGCTCTGCGTATCGGCCACGTCGGCCAGGGGGCGGGCCGTTGCCAGCTTGCTGCCGGTAGAAGGCCGTACCGGAGGCGGCGGGGTGGGGGTGCCCATGGGCGGGGACTTGACCGGGGGGTCCTGGGCCAGGGCCGGACCGGCCGCCAGGACGCCCAGGAGGACGGTCAGGAGCAATACCGTGGCAAACAGGGGGAAGGACTTGTTCATGGCAGCGTTCCTTTCTCGCTGGTGGCGCGTTTCCTCCCCCTTTCGCAAAAGGGGGATACAGGGGGATTTTGCCTCTCTCGCTGGTGGCGCGTTTCCTCCCCCTTTTGCAAAAGGGGGATACCGGGGGGATTTCGCCTCTCTCGCCGGTGGCCGGATTTCCTCCCCCTTTCGCAAAAGGGGGATACAGGGGGATTTCGCCGGCTCAGAAAATACCGGTACCACCGGCGTCCTCGCCTGTGCGAACATGGCTTTTCACACTTCTTGGTGCCCGCCGCAAGCCAGGCGTGAGTGCTGGTTTCTTAAATCCCCCTTGGTCCCCCTTTTTCAAAGGGGGAGACAGTTCCTCCCCCTTTCGCAAAAGGGGGATACCGGGGGGATTTCGCCTTTGGTCCGGCGCCAGATGGTACCTTGCTCGTGGTAGCCTATGCTACATTATTTGATGTATTACAGCACCATACTCTACTACATCATTCACCATTCTGTCAATACCACTATAAATATACTCCGATACATAATCTTGTAAGATTGTGACTACCTCGGTCAGCGGCCAGTAAGGCGTGAGAGATGTGAGAGGCAAGATGCGAGAGGCGGGAGGCGGGAAGCGAAAGTGAGCGATGAGAAGTGAGATGTCAGAGGCGAGAGGCGGGAGGCGGAAGTGAGATGTGAGATGTGAGATGTGAGATGTTAGAGGCGGGAGGCGGGAGGCGGGAGGCAGGAGACGGGAGAGACTGTTCGACTGTTCAGACCGTTCGACTGTTTAGACTGTTCAGACTCGTTTTAGTTCTCCCAGAAGACAATAATGCCGCTTGTTGGAGCCGACATGAATGTCTTTGATCTTGAACCCTCTGAACTCTTGTTTCAGCGTCTCTCTATCGAAGGCATAATGGACCAACCCTGTCTCTCCACCTACCACAGGCATGTAACACCTGGGCCCGACCACCTTGAAGTCCATCTTCAACATGTCTTTGCCGTTCGACGAACGAAACCGGTCTTTCTTTACGGAACCGATGCGCCAGTTTCTTCGCTTAATGCGGCGGGTTGTTATATAGATCAACCCGTTCGGCCTCAATATCCGCCGTATTTCGTCGATTAGCCTTCTTATGCTCTCGATGCTTCCGTGATTGATTACTTGAACGGCAATAAGAGCATCAAAATAACGGTCCTCGTAAGGCAATTTCTCGTAGATAGAGCCCAGCTTGAGGTCCGCCCGAAGACCTTCCTGCCTCAACCAGTCCCTTGTTAATTCGATGCCGGCAGGGGCGCTATCAATGCCATAAACATCAAACCCTTTCTTCGCCAGACACACGGTGTGTCTTCCCGAGCCGCACCCCAGGTCAAGGACCCTTCTTACCCCGTTGGACTCGAAGAACTTGGCCACCCCCGGGATGTCTTCCTGGGGTTGGAGAAAAACCCGTCCTCTTTTTTGAAAAGCATCATTCCATTGAGTCATGCGCAAATCCTATCAAATCCAACCCCTATGAGCTTTCGCTCACCGGTTTGACAGACCGGCGCGTCTGCCAATTCCGCCACAGCGGCAAGTGGTGCCAAACAAGAGTAGCGCATACGGGATTCGAACCCGTGGTCTCCTCCTTGAGAGGGAGGTGTCCTGGGCCGCTAGACGAATGCGCCGCGGAGCAAAAAAATGGCTGGGGACTCAGGGGCCATTATCAAACCACTTACGCCCGGAGTCAGTACCCAGACATCGGGAATTACTTAGTAAGTTTGGTAAATTCGTCCGGAGATAAGCCTGCGCCACTGAGAATGTTACCCAATGTTCCTGTATCAACAGCCTTATGGTCTGGTACAACTACCTGCGCAAAGGGATTGTCCCTTCTCAGTACGATGTGGCTTCCTTTTTGACGTTTGACGTAGAAACCTGCCCTGGAGAGCGCCCTGACAACTTCTTGTCCCGACATTCCCCGTGGCAGCTTGCTCATTTGGCGGCAACCTCAAGCTCTACCACGTCTTTCCCCACTTCCGTCGGGACAAGAAGCCCGTCTTCAAGTAACGCCTCAACGTAGGCTTCCATGGCTTCCTTGATATTTCTCAGGGCTTCTGATTTGGTTTTGCCCTGCGAAACGCAGCCTTTCAGGGCGGGGGCGTACGCCACATAGCCCGACTCACGGCCCTTTTCAACAATAATTGTGTATTTCATTCGCCTAATAGCTTGGCTGGGGATCCAGGATTCGAACCTGGCCAAGCAGATCCAGAGTCTGCTGTCCTACCGCTAGACGAATCCCCAGCGCACCATTCATTATAACAGAAAGTTTCAGACACCGGCAACGGCGATACGCAGTAAGGCAGCCTAAACCTCTGTCTTAATCAGCTCCTCTTCGTCTTTGATCTCAACCGGGGTATTGAGCATATCCTCCGCGCCTATTTTCAGGGATTCCATGAGCTCCTCCTTGCTCTTTTCCTGGGCATTGACGCCTGGAAGGTCCACGAGCCACCCTATCCACCAGTCCCCGCTTTTTTTTATTACTGCCCGCGTAGCCGCGGGCCGATGGCCCGCTCTCGCACTGCCGGTAACGCGAATACCCACCCGCGAAATCTATCGAATGGGTACAAAGACATGCTCGGGATCGTTAGCTCAGTCTTGGTCAATTCGAGGGCGGGCCATCGGCCCGCGGCTACGGATTCGGCACGGCGCGCCGTGCCGCTACTGCATGTTGTACGATGCGTCTCTCAGCCCGGCCAGCATCTGGGCGATGTAAAGGGCGTCCTGGATGGTGATGCTGGAACCGGCGATGGCCGAGTCGTTCCGGGGCGTGGCCGCGTTTACCGCGTTAACCTGATTGACGCCCTCACCCAGGGCCCTCAGCCCCGCCAGGTACTGGGCGATAAACAATGCATCGGTGATGGTCACCTCGCCGTTGCCGTCGGCATCGCCGCGGCGAAAGGTCTTGCTCACCTCCCAGGCCTGGGCCACCTCCTGGCCAGTGACCCGGCTGATCACCTTGAAATGCAGCGTTACCTTATAGGAGTTTTGATGGCTCCCGGTTATCCACGGATACAGCCGGAAAAGCTCCACCGGCGGATTGGGGGCGGCGCCAGCCTGAAAAGCGTTGACGTTGCTCCTGGTACCGCCGGCGGCATCCAGCAACACGGTGGTGTTGGCGGCGAAGGGTCCCACGCCGGAGGCGGCTTTCATGCCCATCCCGGACCCATCATAGGTCAGATAGGCGTCGAAGGCGCCGATGCCATCGGTTATGCCTGCCGTCTCGCCGGTGACGGCATCAAAAAGGCGCACCACCCTTCCCCCAATGTAGGCCGGGCCGGCGGCGCCTCCGTCGCCGGTGTTGTCATTGGTCAGGGCGACCTCGGCGCGCAGCGCCGCTGCAGCCGGATTTTCGCCGGGCAGTACTATCACCCGCCAGGGGCTTACCAGCGAGCCGGCGGTTGACTGGACCCGGAACCAGGTCTCGCCGGCCACTTCAGGGGCAACCATGACCACTAACCCGGCCGGGTTGGTGACGCCCATTTGCACCGTGAGACCGGTGGCGTTGTTTACCAGGTACACCGTTGCCCCCGGCACCGGTTCCAGAAGGTCATCCAGTACCGTTACCGGGAAGCGGGACCCCTCGTCGAGCACCGAGACCGCCGTTCCCGCCGGAGCCGTTGCCGACACGGTCGCCCCGCGGAGAAGGAGGACAACGGCCAGCGTGAGCGCCAGCAAAGCACGAAAATGCCATGACCCCAGGCAATTCCCCCGGAAAATACCCGGTACCACGGGCCGCCGTGCCCGTGAGACAACGTATTCTCCCGTGCATTGTGAGCGCAGCTCATGGGTGTTTGTTTGAAACTTGTTACCTGGAATTTGGGGTTTACCCACAGACAGGGACGCCTGTGGTACCGAATGCCTTCGGGCTGTCTCGTTCATATCTTCCATCTCCTCACCGGACGGGATCATTTCCCGCCCACCGGCCCGGGCGTCAGCGGCGCGGCCGCCGGCAGACTGGCCAGGCTGCTGTCCAGCACCAGCACCCGCCTGGGACTC
>CAZFEA010000049.1:0-13152 GCA_964518085.1 uncultured Dehalococcoidia bacterium | reverse complement strand
GAGGCCCAGTCCACCTCCCCCTTTCGCAAAAGGGGGATACAGGGGGATTTTGCCCCTTTTTCAAAGGGGGAGACGGCGGTATTTTCGGAACAAATTCAAATCATCAAAATTAGCCGGGATTTCGTGCTTCGGACTTGCTTTCCTGGAATATCAAGAGGGCAATCGCAGCAGAAGATACGGCAATGAGCAGGAGCGCCGGGGCTGCCGCCTGGGCAAAGAGTCCCTCGCTGGTGGCATTCCAGACTTCAGTGGCCAGGGTGTCGAAGCCGATGGGACTCAACACCAGCGTTGCCGGCAGCTCTTTCATAACGGTCAGGAATACCAGGGCGGCCCCGCCCAGAAGGCCGGGCCGTATCAGCGGCAGGGTAATCCGGGCCAGCACCGCCGGGAAGGAATGGCCCAGGCTGCGGCCGGCCTCTTCCAATCTGGGGTTAACCTGGAGCAGGGCGGCCCTGACAGAGCCGACAGCCTGGGGCAGGAACAGCATAAGATAGGCAAAAACGAGCATTGCCAGGGTCTGGTACAGGAAGGGAACGAAACGGATGCCGAAGAATACCAGGCTGAGGGCGATGACGATGCCCGGCAGGGCAAATCCCATGTAGCTGACCCGCTCCAGCAGGCCGCTGGTCCGTCCCGGGTAGCGCACTGCCAGGATAGCTACCGGGAAAGCCAGTGGAACGGTTGCCAGCGCCGCCAGCGCCGAGGCCAGGGCCGAATTGAGGGCCGTCTGCCAGGCAAACTGCAACGGGGTCAGGTTCAACAGGCCCTGGAACAGCCAGTAAAAAAGGATCGAAATCGGGACTACCAGGGCAAAGAAAACCACCGAGCCGCAAAAGAGCAACCCCGGCCATTTCCAGCGGCCGAGTTTGACGGTCTCGGCCGGTTTGGTCGACCCTGAGCCGGTGCGGTAGTATCTCGATTTGGTGCGGAAGCGGCCTTCGGCGCCAAGCACCAGTACCGTCAGCACCACCAGCACCAGCGCGAAGACCGCCGCCAGGGTGCGGTCGAACGAGGCCTGGTACTGGACATAGATTTGCCGGGTAAAGGAGTCGAACTGGAGTAGCGATACCGCACCGAAGTCGCTCAGTGTATATAGAGCCACCAGCAACGCCCCGGCGGCGGCGGCGGGTTTCAAATGGGGAAGGGTTACCCGGAAAAAGGTCACTCTGGGCCCGTGCCCCAGGCTGCGCGAGGCGTCTTCAAACGACGAGTCCATTCCCTTCAGCACTCCCCGGATGTTGAGCAGGACATAGGGATAGCTGAACAGTGTCAGGGCGAGGGCCGCCCCGGGGAAGCCATATATTTCAGGTAGCCTTTCCACGCCCAGGGGGGACAACAGGCTTTGCAGCAGACCCCTGGGACCGAAGGCGGCGATCATTACAAACCCGCCGACGTAGGATGGGATGACTAGGGGCAGCACGGTGAGCACCGACCACAATCTCTTGAGAGGGAGGTCGGTGCGGACCGTCAGCCACGCCATCGGGATCGAGATGAGGGTAGTTGCCGCGGTGACGACTGTAGCCAGCGCGGCGGTTTGCCCCAGTACGGCCAGGGTACGCGTGCGGAGCAACAGGGACAGGGCCACGGTCCCGCCGCCGAAGGTCCGGATGACGAGGTAGGCCGCAGGCATGAGCATGGCGGCGGCGATCAGAATCGCCGGTATGGTGAGGTAAGCTGCCGGCCGGGGCGCCCCGGCGGCAGCCGGGGCGCCCCGGGCTGGGGCGACGGACACGGCCATAATCTATGATATTTCCCCTGCCCCTACAGGATTCCGGTATCGCGGAGCAACTTCAATGTCCCATCCAGGTCTGCCAGGTTGCCCAGGTCCAGCGTGGGCAGCTGGATCTCCGACAGCGGCTTCACGCCGGGATAGGTGGCCTGTCCCGATGAAAGGGGATATTCAAAGGTCTGCTCGACGAAATACTGCTGTCCGGCTTCGGACAGGAGATACTGGATGAACCTGGCGGCGGCATCCTGGTTCTTCGATGCCTTGAGGATGCCGGCGCCGGCTACATTCATCATGGCACCGACGTCGCCTTTCGTATAATAGTTGCGGGCGGTAAAGGACTCGCCTTTCTGTTTCAGTTGTCCGAACAGGTAATAGTGGTTAACAAAGCCAACCTGAACTTCTCCGGCGGCGACGGCCAGCACGGTGGCGGTGTTGTCCTTATAGGCCTTGGGGTTATTGGCCTTTATGCCTTCCAGCCACTGGCGGGCCTTCTGGTCGCCTTCGAGGGTGCGCATGCCGGTTACAAAGGCCTGGAAGGAACCGTTGGTCGGCGGCCACCCGATGCGTCCCTTCCATTTCGGGTCGGTAAAGCCCCAGATTGATTCAGGTAAATCTGCTTCCTTCAGCAACTGGGTATTATAGACCACCACCCTGGCCCTTCCCGAGACGCCCACCCATTCACCCCCGGGGGAGCGGAACTTGGCGTCCACCTTGTTCAGCAGATTCTGCGGCAGCACGGTAAACCTTCCGGCTTTGGACACCGCCCCTAAAGCGCCGGCATCCTGGGCGAAAAAGACATCAGCCGGGGTCCGCGGGCCTTCTTCAAGGATGGCTGCCGCCAGTTGAGCGGTGTCGCCATAGCGCACGCGGACATCGACGCCGATTTCGCTGCCGACCCGGTCGAGCAAAGGCCCTACCAGGGACTTAGTGCGACCTGAATACACGGTGATGCTCTGGGGAGCCGATTTGGGGGATGAATCCCCTCCCGGGGCCGTTTGGACACAGGCAACGCCCAACAGAAATACAACGGAGAGCAGGATGCCGATGGCTTTTGTGGTCAGGGTGTTCATGTGGTTAAGTTCTCCTGTAAGGTTAATTTAAGGGGGTATTAGCACCCACTTATGGCGAAGGTTAGTATATGCTAATAATTGTTGGATGTCAAGGCGAATATGCTGTAGCCGGGAACCACTCTGGGCCACGGACTGGACAAGGTGATAGATGGAACAGCGGTCACCACTCAACCCATGTACCTCGGCAGCCAGAGTCCGGGCCTGGGCCAGGGAGACAGCGATAGCTATTTCCTCGCCTTCCGGCAGGCGAAAGATAAGCGACCCCCGGCAGGGAGCTGGTCCGGCGCCGATGCTATCCAAGGCTATGGGCACCATGGCGGCATCCTTTCAGTTTGCAGTTGACGCTGAATATGAAGATAGCGGCAGTCTACCTCCCCCTTTCGCAAAAGGGGGATACAGGGGGATTTAGCCTGTTTCTTAAATTCCCCTTAGCGGTCATCTGTGCGCCTCTCCTTTCGACATGATTGCTAGCTGTTGACGGCTGCATTGCCCCGCGCCGGGCAAACACTAAGTATATACGAATAAGTAGAGTTAGTATATGCTAATAGCCGCTTAGTGTCAAAGGGGGGGTGATCGTGGACTATCAAGACGAGGACGGTCGGGTTAAATCTGTTTCTAGTTCGACGTTTCTTCTCTTCTCCTTTCTTCTTTGTCAAATTCTCGGTTAGCTGGTATACTTGGGCACTATCTTGTTTGCATGGTCAGATAATTGTCCGTGCCCGTCCCGAACAACGTGGTGCAATAAAAACGATCTTGCCACAGGCGGGGACGCCTGTGGTACCGGAGCAATCAGTCATGCCCCTTGCCAGGGGGCGCCATGAAGTATTGAAAATAGCCTATCATCACGAGGAGGCCCAGTCCACCTCCCCCTTTCGCAAAAGGGGGATACAGGGGGATTTTGCCTGTTTCTTAAATCCCCCTTAGTCCCCCTTTTTCAAAGGGGGAGACCGCGACATTTTCTGAGCAAGAGCCATGCCCGCTAGCGGCGGGCACCATGAAGTATGAAAATGGCCTATCATCGCGAGGAGACCCAGTTTACCTCCCCCTTTCGCAAAAGGGGGATACAGGGGGATTTTGCCTGTTTCTCAAATCCCCCTTAGTCCCCCTTTTGAAAAAGGGGGAGACGGCGACATTTTCGTAACAATGACGACAAGAGACTACATTACCATTTGTCCCTTTGCCGGCTGTCACCAGGACTGCGTCCTGAAGGTATTCGTCCAGGACGGCCGGGCGGTGAAACTGGAGTCGGTGGAAATGCCGGGAGAGCCGGGGGAGCGCCGTTCGTGTCTCCGTGGCCTGGCGGCCCTGCGCTGGGTGTATCATCCCGATCGCTTGCAGTTTCCTTTGAAGCGGGTTGGCGAGCGGGGCGAAGGCAAATGGCAGAGGGTGTCCTGGGACGAGGCCCTGGATGGCATTGCTTCAAAGCTTCTTGAGATCAAAGAAAGATACGGCGCCCAGGCCCTGAAGGTCATGGCCGGCGGCAGCAGTTCGGTGGGTACGGTAATGGGCCGGTTCATGGGCATCCGTTTCGCCAACGCCTGGGGCGCCGGAGGCGCCTTCGAGGGCAAGGGCTATACCTCCGACGGCGGCATACCCGCGGCCCTGCTCCTGGCGCTGGGCGACTCCTATCCAAGCCACGATTGCCGCGACTATCTCAATTCAAAAATGGTCATCTGGTGGGGTGGCAACCCGGCGGCGACCTGTATCCCAGAAATGAGGTACTACCTCGATGCCCGGGAAAAGGGCGCCAAGCTGGTCAGCATCAGCCCCATCTATCATGCCAGCGCTGCCAAGGCCGATGTCTGGGCAGGGGTGAAGCCGGCCACCGATGCCGCCCTGGCCCTGGGGATGCTCAATGTCATATTTCACAAGCGCCTCTACGATAGCGATTATGTCCTGCGTCACACCGTGGCGCCCTTCCTGGTGCGCGAAGATACCGGTTACTTCCTGAGGGACAGTGATTCAGAGAAGCCGCTGGCCTGGGACGAGGCGGCCGGCGCGGCCAGACCCCATCACCTGGTTCGGTCGCCTGCCCTTTTTGGCCGGCATACCATAGGCGAAGTGAGGTGCCGGACGGCCTTCGAGCTTCTCGAAGAGCACGCCGCCGGGTACCCGCTGGAGCGCGCTGCGGCCATTTGCGGCGTGAGCCCGGAAATGATCGAACGGCTGGCGGTGGACTATGCTGCCAGCAAGCCGGCGGCCATACGGTTGTACCACGGCATGGCCCGTACCCTTAACAGCAACCTGGCCCTGAGGGCCATCATTTCCCTGGCGGCGGTGACTGGCAACATCGGGGTGCCCGGTGGGGGCGTCTCCATGCCTGACTGGTCAGGCTATCCTGTCGAGCTCAACACCCGGGGGGTGGCCATGCCGGCGGGGGCCCCGGGGCAAAAAATCCTCCCGGGAAGCAAGAATGCCATTCGCGCCTGGCGGCTGATCGCCGGCGGTGAACCGTATCCGGTGAAGGCTCTTATCCTCTCTTACCAGAACCCGGTGCAGAACTATGGCCATGCCGGGCGCTACCGCGAGATCTTCGCCGGCATGGACCTCATTGTGGTCTCCGACATGTTCATGACCTATACCGCCCGCTTCGCCGATTATGTCCTGCCGGAAGCGACGACCCTGGAGCGGGCCGATATCGCCATCAGCAAGAATCACCTGGTACGCATGGAGAAAGCCATCGAGCCGGTCGGGGAAGCGAAAAGCCCGCTGGAAATATGGGGCAGCCTGGCGCGGCGGGTGGGACTGAGCCGGTTTTTCCAAGCCGGTGAGGAGGAGATGTCCAGGACGCTGCTGGACTCGAAGCATGACTCGGTCAAGGGGATAACCCTGGACAGGCTGGACAGTGAAAAGATCGTGAGGGCAGGGGTACCCGAAAAGCCGTATGTGCCCTTCGAAGACCGGCAGTTCCCCACGCCTACCGGGCGGATCGAACTTTATGTCGAATCGCAGGTCCCCTTTGGCGAGGGCCTGCCCTTTTACCGGGAACCGCTGGAGACCACCGTCACTCCCGGACAGCTATTCCCGCTGCGGTTTCTGACTATCAAGAGCAAACTGTTTGTCCATAGCCAGTTGCCCAATGTCGACTGGATGCGGGAACTGGACCCGGCGCCGTGGCTGGCCATTAACCCGTTAGACGCGGCGCAACGCGGGATAAGCAACGGCGACAGCGTGACGGTTTACAACGGCCGGGGGAGCGTGACGCTCAAGGCAAAGATCACCCGGATGGCGCCTCCGGGAACGGTCAACGCCGACCACGGCTGGTGGCCGGACCACTACCGGCAGGGCCATTACAACAGCCTTCTGCATGCCATCGACGATCCCGCCCAGATAAACCCGGCGCTGGAGATCGACCAGGTGGTCAAGGACATGAAAGCCGCCTCGCACATGGTGCACTACGATTGCCTGGTGGAAGTGCGGAAAGAGGTTGGGTCGTGAGAAAACGGGGTGGCGCAGGCGTCATGTTCGAGCGGGTGGCACAGGCCTCAAGTTCCAACCGGTACCACAGGCGTCCCTGCCTGTGCGAGGCAAGGGTGGCACAGGCCTCCGTGCCTGTGAGAGATCGAGCCGGTACCATCCGCCTCTGGCGGATCCCCGCCTGTTGGAGGTACGACAGGCTTTCCAGCCTGTCGCCCAGCCTGTCGCCCAGCCTGTGGCTGCAGGCTGGTTGGCCTGCAGTACCCGGGAGGGGTGCGGAGACCGCGCCGCTACGGACTAATCAGTATCGTGTGACCATCACCAGGGATTGACAATGGCCAAGCAACTAGGACTTATCTTCGACCTCAAACGCTGCATCGGTTGCGAAAGCTGCGTGATTGCCTGCAAACTGGAGCACAATCACCCGGTGGGGGTGAACTGGATGCGGGTGGACACCTTGGAGATGGACGGCGGCGCCGGGGGAGGTGGCGCCGGAGCGCCGAAGATGTCCTTTCGCCCGGCAACCTGCATGCACTGCCGGGCTGCGCCCTGTCTCGACGATTGCGCCTACAACGCCATAACCCGGCGCAAGGATGGCATCGTCGTACTGAATACCCGCCAGTGCACCGGGTGCCAGACATGCATGACCTCATGCCCCTACAATGTCATCCAGTTCGACCAGGAGCGGCAACTGGCCTCAAAGTGCGACCTGTGCAACGAAAGGATCGACCGCGGGGAAGAGCCATTCTGCGCGCGGGAGTGCCCTACCCAGGCCATACATTTCGGTGACGTCAGCGAGCCGGAGGGCAAGGCGGGAAGTCTGGTTTCCCGGCGGGGCGGCTACGCCCTCAACCCGGAAAAGGGGACCAAACCCTCCAACCGCTATCTGGAATAACCCGTTTCGTAGCCGCGAGGTGGTCTCGCTGGTGTTTCGGGGACAGGTACGACGGGCTTTCCAGCCTGTCGCTGCAAAAGGTTATGTTTGGTCTATGCAGGTTTACACCATAGGTCACAGCAGTCACACCCCGGAAAAGTTCCTCGATCTGCTTAACAGGTCCAAGATCGAGCTTCTGGTAGATGTCCGCAGCAATCCGAATAGCAAGTGGGCGCAGTGGGCCAATCGAGAGGACCTGACAAAGCTTGTGGCCGGCGGCGGTCTGGGATATCTGTTATTGGGCGAGGTGCTCGGTGGACACCCGTCCGACCCGGATAGCCACGACCCGCGGACTGGAAAGGTGGACTACGAGCGCATCCGCCGTCAGGAATACTTCTTGCGGGGCCTCAAGAGGCTGGTTGCCGAGGCCGGACGTCGCAGGGTCTGTATCATGTGCGCCGAGGAAGACCCCGGCGCCTGCCATCGTAACCTCCTGGTGGGGGAAAGCCTGCGACGACAGGGCGTCACCTTGTTGCAGCTCCTGGGCGACGGACGGGACCAGACCGAGGACGACCTGATGAAAGAAAAGGCAGGTCTGCCCGAGAATCAGATTTCTTTGCTGTGACCGTGATTATCTACACCATCGGCTTTACCAAAAAGACCGCAGAGCAGTTTTTCGAGGCGCTGCGCCGGAGCGGCGCCAGGCACCTGCTCGATATCCGGCTCAATAACAGGTCCCAGCTTGCCGGCTTCACCCGCCGCAACGACCTGGGCTATTTCCTGAAAAAACTCTCCGCCATGGAATACCACGAAGTCTCCGCCCTGGCGCCGGACAAGCCTATCCTGGGGGCCTACCGGAAGTATCACGATTGGCCGGAATACGAGCGGCAGTATTTGGCTTTGCTCCGCGCCCGCGGGGTGGAAAAGCAGGTGGATCTGCGTCTCTTTGAGGAGGGTGCGGTGCTGCTGTGTAGCGAGCCCGAGCCAGGCCAGTGCCACCGCCGCCTGGCGGCGGAGTACCTGAGAGGCGCCGTCCTGCCCGGGGCGGAAATAGTTCACCTGTAACCGGAGTTCGTAGCCGCGGGCCGTTGGCCCGCTCTTGCATTTTCGGTGATTGAATATCCAGGGGGGATTTTCAGTGGGTTGTGCCAAAAATACGTTTGAGGCAATCAATTCCATTTCGGTCAATTTGAGGGCGGGCCAGCGGCCCGCGGCTACGCGGCAGGGATTTCGGATTTCTTCAATGCAGGAGGTCCTGGATGCTCGAGACCGTGGTAATCACCGATGTGACCCAGATGAAAGACCCCGGCCGGGTTTGTTTTGTGGGCATTACCCAATCCGGCCAGTGCCGACCTCCTGTATTTGCGGCTGGGCCTGTCCCGTCCCTTTGACAACGACGGCTATACCGAACCCCGCTGCTATGTCCAGGTCATCGGGGTCCACTCATTTCCCGATTACCTCAACGGCAAGACCTGGGGGGAGACATAGGCTGTCTCATCATTGGTCATTCCCCTGGTTTCGTGTTGTCCGCTACTTCATCAGAGCTAACCTTTTCAGATCTTGTTCATTCCACCCCGCATCTTCAATAATGCTTTTCAGGGTTTGGGGCGGAAATGTCTCACCAGGCCGATGGAAAGATATGGTCACCCTCCCTCTTTCAAGGTGGACGTACTGTCTATGAGAGCCTTTCTCCCGGTCAAGCCGGAAGCCATCTTTTTCCAGTGCCGTGATGATTCGCCTGGCGCTCAAACTCCGAAGCTTGGAGTAGTCAACAGTCATACCGTCACGGCCACTTTGGTCTCAGCGGACACTTCGATGCCATCCTTCTCCGGGATAGCTTCACCGTGTTCCCTCATGCTGTCCACGGTCATCTCGATCACTTCCCGGATATTCTTGACGGCCTCTTCCCGGGTGTAACCCCAGGTGGAGGCGCCTTTCAGGGCCGGGCAGTAGGCGTGATACGCCATTTTGCCGTCTTCAAAAGGGTCTTCCTCTATGACGATCTTAAAAAAATAGGTCTTCATTGTATACCTCGGTGCGAAATACTTGAAACACCCGCATAATACCTATTCTAGGCGGCGGCGTCCAGATACGCAATACGGCACAGCCGACAAAAATTGCAACCCGGCCTCCCTGGCACGTGCAACGTGCCACTACGGAGCGTGCCCCCCGGCGCCGAAACCGCGCGGCTACACTCCGCCGCCCGTGGTTCGCCCCTACTCCTGGACTACGGTCAATTCCACCGGGATGGAGGTCAGCTTGCGGGCGCCGGACCCGGTAACCACGACGGTGTCGCCGCACATCATGCCGGTGTCGTTGCGCCATTTGGGGCTGGCGACATCGATGTTGATGCCGAAGACCATGTTCTGCTGGATGTCGACGGCCGGCATTTTGCCCATGGGGTGGTCCGGCACCAGGCAGTTGGGACCGCCGAAGACCACCGTGGGGAACTCGGGAGAGGCCAGGCCGTGGCCATGGATGCCGACCTCGACGTAGGCCATGCCGGCATCTGCCACCGGCTTGCGCATGGCCTCGATGACGTCTTTCATGGCCACACCGGGCTTCAAGTTCTCCATCGCCGAGTTGAATACCTGGTTGCACACTTCATGCATCGCCAGGTAATGCATATCGGGCTGCCCCAGGGACAATGAGTGCTCCACCCCCACCTGGTAGCCGCCGTAGCTGGCATGCCACTCCAGGACGACCATGTCGCCTTTTCTCAGGGGCTTCTGACTGTAGGGAAAGCCCCGTCCGTGCATCAACGGAATCTTGCCGGAATCGAGCAGGATCATGCTCAGGTCGCCGCCATGGCCCAGCGACGCCTGGAGCATGTCGGCATAAAGCCCGCACTCCGGTTTTCCCTCCCGCGCCGCGTTGACCAGCGCCTGGAACATCATCTCCGACAACTCCGCCGCCTTCTCCAGCATGCCCAGTTCCTCATCGCTCTTGACTATGCGGAGCCGTTCCAGCAGGGGGCTTTCATTGGAGAAAATGGCTTCGGGCAGCAGCCTCTGTAGCTTCACGAAGCTGCTGTAGGGAATAGTCTCGGGGACCATGCGCGAGCTCTGGCTGCCAAAGCCGGCCATGCCTATCTTGCCCTTTTCGTAACCCATCTCTTTGACGGTAGCGGCGATGTCTTCGGGACGGGCGCCGTGGCGGAAGCTGGAGGTCCAGTCCTGGGCGCCCCGGTGGTAGATGCTGGTATGCGGCAGTCCTCCAAACACCACCGGCTCTCCCCGGTAGGGAAAGATGCCGACTCCGGCGCCGCCAACGTGGGTTACATAGCGGAGGTTGGCCGCCGCCGTGCCGTCGGCCCCCGCGAAAATCAGCAGGCAGTCCAGCTCTTTGAGGGCCATCTCGGCCCGGATTTTCGTCCAGCGCCGGTCACGCTCCTCCAGGGACAGGCGCGGTACTTCTGTCAGCTTGCGAAAGGAAAAAGGTTCGGACATCTTATCCTCCTTTCACGGGAGTTTGCCGCAAAGCTGCGATGGGAATTCCCTCTCCCTTGACGGGAGAGGGTAAGGGTGAGGGAAACCTTAAGCCTCCCGCCGTGCCGGAACACACCCAGGACGTCAGCGGCACAGGTTACCACGGCGTCTCTATTAGCTCTTCCTTCGCGCCCACTCAATCGCTTCATCGACGTCCTTCTCCGTAAGCCCCAGTTCAACCATCCTGTCCCGGACCCTTGATAAGGTGTCGTCTTCAGGCAGGCTAATAGGGCGAAGCACTATTTCCTTGTCCCGCGCCGAGACCTCGAAGTACTCGATGCCGGGGAACTTCCCGGCTATTTCTTTGGGGATAGTAACTTGATTCCTTGATGTCCTTTTTGTTATTGGCATACGGTAATAATATCATACTTTCTTACTTCAAGAAATATGCCTGAAATCTGCCGCTTTGGCTGCTGTGCCATTCCCCACAGGCACGGCGGCCTGTGGTACCGGGTGTTACCTGGTGGGTTCGCGCAGCCGCTCCACACATGCCCGCCCCGCCTGGCGCTTAACCCACCCTACGGGCTGAGCTATTGCTCACAGGCACGGCGGCCTGTGGTACCGGGTGTTACCTGGTGGGTTCGCGCAGCCGCTCCACACATGCCCGCCCCGCCTGCGCATAACCCACCCTACCCGTGGGCTTTTCTCTGCAGCTCAAATAGCCTGGTGATGGCCTCCAGCGGGGTCAGGGAGGCGATGTCCAGCCTGGCCAGTTCATCGACCACGGCATGGCTGTTCCCGAACAGGGATAGCTGGTCCGGGCTGTCCAGGGCCGCCGGCCGGCGGCCTTTGCCCCTGGGTGCGAAGTCATCATTAGAACGGATGGTCTCCAGCTCCTTGAGGACTTCCTGGGCGCGATTGGTCACCGCCCGGGGCAACCCCGCCAGCCGCGCCACGTGTATTCCATAGCTCTTGTCGGCGCCGCCGGGCACGATCTTTCTCAGGAATACCACGCTGTTGCCTTCCTCTTTCACCGCCACATTGAAGTTTTTCACCCTGGGCAACACCCCGGCCAGGTCTATCAGTTCATGGTAATGGGTGGCGAACAGGGTCCTGGAACCCAGGCGCGGATGGTTATGGATGTATTCCGTCACCGCCCGTGCAATGGAGATGCCGTCGTAGGTGCTGGTACCGCGGCCGATCTCGTCGAGGATGATCAGCGAACGGCGGGTGGCGTTATTCAGGATGTTGGCCGTCTCGACCATCTCCACCATGAAGGTGGACTGTCCCGCCGCCAGATCGTCGCGCAGCCCGACACGGGTGAAGATCCTGTCCACCAGGCCGATGCTGGCCGACTCCGCGGGCACGAACGAGCCTATTTGCGCCATCAGCACAATGAGGCCCACCTGCCGGATGTAGGTTGACTTGCCGGACATGTTGGGGCCGGTGAGGACCACAAGCTGGTCCTTCCGGCAGTCCAGGGCGGTGTCATTGGGAATGAAGCTGGCCCCTTCCATCACCCTTTCCACCACCGGGTGACGGCCGCCGCGAATCTCGATGCTATCGCCGTTGTTCAATGCCGGCCGGACATAGTTGTAGCGACTGGCGGCCTCGGCCAGGGCGGCAAAAACATCAATCATGGCCAGCGCCGCCGCCGAGCCCAGGATACGTTCGCCCTCCAGTCCGATCTGCTGGCAGACCTGGCGGAACAGGGCATCTTCCATTTCGCCGATGCGTTCCTGGGCATTGAGGATGATCGATTCCTGTTCCTTGAGTTCGGGGGTAAAGAAGCGCTCCCTGTCCAGGAGCGTCTGCTTGCGTATGTAGTCCCCGGGCACCTGGCCCAGGTTGGCTTTGGACACTTCTATGTAATAACCGAAGACGCGGTTGTAGCCTACTTTGAGCGACTTGATCCCGGTGCGTTCTTTCTCCAGCCTTTCCAGGTTGGCGAGGTACTGCCGGGCATCCTTCGAAGACGAACGAAGGGTATCCAGCTCCGGAGAAAAGCCGGGCTTGATTTTGACTCCTTGCTCATCGCCGGCGATGGACCTGACGACAAGCTCTATCACCTCGGGGCAGGGTTTCAGCCCCGAAAGGACCCAGCCCAGGGCGTTTTCCGCCTCCTCCGGCAACAGCTCCCTGATCTGTTGCAGCAACTCCAGGCTCTGCCGCAGGGAGAGGAGTTCGCGGAGCGGCGTCTGGGAAGTTTTTACCCGGTTGATGATGCGTCCCAGGTCCGCCACTTTCGACAACAAAGCGGTAATCCGGTCGCGCAGCAGGTTATTGGCCAGGAACCATGCGACCGCCTGCTGTCTGCGTCCAAGCTCGTCCAGGTCGAGCAGCGGCTGGCCGACCCACCGGTTCAGCAGCCGGCCCCCCATGGCAGTCTTCGTCTGATCAATTATGGAGAGCAGGCTCACGCTTCCCGCCTGTCGCTTGTCACCTCCGAACAGTCCCAGGTTGTGCCGGGTCTGGGCATCCAGGACCATAAAGGCGTCGGTAGAATAGGTGGACAGATTGGTCACCTGCCCCAGGGCGGACTTCTGGTTTTTCTCCAGGTAGACCAGTATGGCGGCGGCGGACTTGATGGCCAGCGGTAAAATACTCGTCGTGGATGACGAGCCGAAGATTGTC
>CAZFEA010000048.1:8068-13200 GCA_964518085.1 uncultured Dehalococcoidia bacterium | reverse complement strand
CCCCGAGGGTCCGTCCGAAATCGGGGAAATGCCTTTCCAGGCTGAATCCGGCATCGCGTAGCAGGACTTTCCTTGCCATGGTCACGCCGTTGCTGTGAATGCCGCTGCTCTTGAATCCAACGATCACTTCATCTTCCCGGATATCCTCGCCGATGATGATCCGGTCCATGGGAACGAGGCCCACGCAGGCGCCGGCGATATCGAACCCCCTGTCTCTTCTCTTGCCTTTGATCATCTCCCGTACCTGGGCCATCTCGCCACCGCTGATGTTGATTCCGGCCATCTTCGATCCCTCATACAGGCCCTTCCCTATTTGTTCCACCATGCGGGGAACGATCCGCTGCACTGCCACATAGTCCACCATGGAAATCGGTTCGGCGCCGACGCAGAGAAGGTCGTTGACGTTCATAGCGATGCAGTCGATCCCAATGGTGTCGTACTTGTCCATCATCTCGGCGATCAGGACCTTCGTCCCCACCCCGTCGGTGGAAATAGCCAGGCCGAGGTTGTTGCCCAGGTCCAGCACATTGGCGAAATAGCCGATAGGCAGCGCCACCCGCCCGGCCCCCTGCCTCAAGTCAAAGGTCTTGTTGATCCACTTCAGCAATCCGGCCATGGCGCTCTCTTCCCTGGCGGTATCGACGCCGGAAGCGGCGTAACCGGCATGTTCGGACTTTAAGCGTTTGGACATGATGACTCCAAAAACTACATAGATTCCGGATGGCGTGCTACAGCCGTAGGGGCGAGCCGCCGATCCCCCGATTATTACATCGGGGTGTCTCTGGTTCGCCCCTGATTGCTTAGGCCAACTCGCTTTTTAGCCAAGCGCTCAAATAGTCCACAACTCCTTCCACCGGCCGGACTTCGGCTTTCTTCTCGGTCCGGCGTTTGAGTTCGACGCTTCCGGTCTTCAAAAGCCGGGGACTCAACGTCAAGCGCATGGGAATTCCCAGCAGGTCGGCGTCGTTGAACTTGATGCCGGGAGACTCGGCGCGGTCATCGTAGAGCACTTCGATGCCGGCAGCCTGCATGCCGGCATAGAGCCTGTCGCCCAGCGAGACAACCTCGGCGTTGTCCATGAAAAGCGGGCACAGGTACAGGTGGTATGGCGCAATGGGTACCGGCCAAATAATACCCGCGTCATCATGGTTTTGCTCGATGGCGCCGGCCAGGATCCGGCCGATTCCGATGCCGTAGCAGCCCATGACAATCGGCCTCTGGTTGCCTGCTTCGTCCAGGAAACTGGCTCCCATCCGCTCCGCCAGGAAAGTCCCCAGCTTGAAAACGTGTCCGACCTCAACCCCCCTGGTAGAAAACAGCGGGTTACCGCATTTGGGGCATGGCTCCCCGCTCTTTGCCAGCGAGATATCGGCCAGGATATCGACTTTGAAATCCCGCGAGTAGTTAACGTTCTTCAAATGGGCGTCCGGCTTGTTGGCGCCGGCCACAAAGTTGCTACCGGCGGTGATGGACGTGTCGCCGACCGACTTGATTCCCGATAACCCGACCGGTGAGGCATACCCTGCAACGATGCCGGCAGCTTTCACTTCGTCTTCCCGGGCCAGGCGCAGGTCGACGCTTTTGAGGATATTTTTCAGCTTCACTTCATTGATGCCTACGTCGCCGCGGGTGACCACGAATACCAGTTGCCTGTCAGCCATGTAGAGCACCGCCTTGAGTATAGCCCTTTCCGGCACACCCAGGAAGGCGCCGACCTCGCTGATAGTCTTCCTTCCCGGAGTGGAGACCTCCACGATGGGTTCAGGGATCAGGCCCTCGAGGTGCGCCCGGCGGCTGGTGGCCTTTTCCAGGTTAGCGGCGTAGCCGCATTCCTTGCAATAGATTACTTCGTCTTCGCCGCTTTCAGCGATGAGCATGAACTCGTGCGAGTCCTTGCCGCCAATGGCGCCGCTATCGGCCTCCACCATGATGTGGGGCAACCCACAGCGGGTGTAAATGTTGATGTACGCCCGTACCATCTTATCGTAAGATACGTTTAGCCCCGTTTCATCCACATCGAAGCTGTACAGGTCTTTCATCTGGAATTCCCTGACCCTCAGCAGCCCTCCACGCGGCCGGGGTTCGTCCCTGAACTTGGTCTGGATCTGGTAAAGCAGCAGCGGCAGGTCGCGGTAACTTTTGACTTGCCGGTGCACCAGCTCGGTGACGACCTCCTCGTGGGTAGGGCCGAGGAAGACCTTGCGCTTTTTCCGGTCTTCAACAGTGAAGAGCGTCTGGCCGAAGGCGATATGCCTCCCCGTTTTCTCCCACAGCTCAAGGGGCTGCAGGGCGGGCATGAGCAGCTCCTGGCCACCTGCCCGGTCCATCTCTTCCCGGACAATTTGTTCTATTTTTCGGAGGACGCGCCACCCCAGCGGCAGAAAGGCATAAACGCCGGCTGATATCTGCTCGATCATGGCCGAGCGCAAGAGTAATTGATGGCTTATAGTGTCCGCTTCAGCGGGGGCCTGGCGCTGGGTCTTACCAAGAAGTCTGGAGAAACGCAAAGGGCCTCCTTGAGTTCGTTGGGTTCTTTGAGTTCGTTGGGTTCGTTGGGTTAGTCGAGTTCCCTGGGTTGTCCGACCCCGGCACGGCACGCCGTGCCGCTACTATCTTCTGTCGGGCACGCAGCAGCGTGCCGCTACTACATGCTGTCTTCTATCTTCTGTCCGGCGCGCGGCAGCGTGCCGCTACTGTCTTCCGTCACCTTGTCGATCTCATCCATCAGGGCCGGCAGAAAATCCTTTTCGTCGACAGTCCTCACCGGCTCGCCTTTACGAAAGAGGACTCCGCGCCCCTTGCCACCGGCGAGTCCGACATCGGCATCCCGGGCCTCACCCGGGCCATTTACCACGCAGCCCATGACTGCCACCTTTACCGGACGGGGTATCCGGTTCAGTTTGTCCTCTACCGCCCGGACCAGTCCCATTATGTCAACCTCTACCCGCCCGCAGGACGGGCAACTGACCAGCACCGGGCCTCTTTCCCGCAAGTTCAGGCTTTTCAATATCTCGTAGGCAGCATCGACCTCCTCAACCGGCGGCGCGGTCAAAGAGACCCTGATAGTGTCCCCGATTCCCTGGTAGAGCAGGACGCCAAGCCCTACCGAACTGCGCACAATGCCGCTGCGGGGCGGTCCTGACTCGGTAATGCCGAGATGGAGCGGATACACAATCTTGCCGGCGATAAGCCGGTAAGCCTCGACAGTAGTCGGAACGTCAAACGCTTTAAGCGAGACCTTGATCAGGTCGAAATCCATGCTCTCCAGCAGCCTAACCTGTTCCATGGCCACATCAACCATGATGGAAGCAACGTCCTTTTGGGGCAAATTCTCAAGCGCCTGCCTGGGCAAACTCCCGGCGTTGACCCCGATCCGGATAGGCACACTTCTCTCTTTAGCGGACCTGGCCACGGCAGCCACCTTCTCCGGGTCGCCGATGTTTCCGGGGTTCAATCGCAAGCCATCGACCCCTGCCGCCAGCGCCCCCAGGGCCAGTCGATAGTCAAAATGGATGTCGGCAATCAGTGGAATGCCGGTCAGCCCCTTGATGGCCTTCAATGCCTCTACAGCTTCCATGTCGGGTACCGCCACCCGCGCCAGTTCGCAGCCGCTCAATTCCATATCCCTTATCTGCTGCACCGTCGCCGGTACGTCCCGGGTATCAGTCTTGGTCATGGACTGGACGACTACGGGCGCATCCCCGCCGACAACTACAGAGCCTATTCTTATGGGTTTGCTTGTGCGACGAACTTTCATAGACATTTCTTGTAGGCCGGATCACCCTCACCCTGACCCTCTCCCATCGAGGGAGAGGGAACTTTATTGCCCCAGTGGTTCTCCGGAGGCCAGCCTCATGATATCGAAATAGCTAACAAAAATTACCATGGCGATCAGGACAGCAAATCCAATAAAGTGGATCAACCGTTCCCGCTGCGGTGAGACCCGCCTGCCCCTCAATATGAACTCGAGAAAGACGAATAAAAGACGCCCGCCGTCCAGACCGGGAATGGGCAACAAGTTGAAAACAGCCAGGTTTATGCTTATCAGTGCGGCAAGGTTGAGAAGCGGGCTAAACCCGCCGCGCACATGCTCGCCGGTCACCTGGACTAAGCCGATGGGGCCAGCTACCTGGGGGGCTTCCTTCCTGATGAACCAACTGGCGATCTCGTTACGGAAAAGCACCATAGTGTCGACACTGGACCGTATCCCTGCGGGAACGGCTTCCCATGCCGGCAAGGACTCCATTATCAACGTAGTTTCAATCCGTTCCGAGAAACCCATACCGGTAGGACCCTGGCCGGGCGGCGGGTTCCAGCGAGGTACCATTTGCAGGGAGTGAGCTGACCCCTGGCGCTGCACCAGGATGTTTATTTCCGAGCCCAGATTGCGCCTGATCTTGATAACCGCTTCAGGAATGTTTCTGACGGGGTCTCCGTTCACCTCGACAACCGCATCCCCCGGCCTCAAGCCTGCGGCTTCTGCCGGAGATCCCGGCGCCACCTGTTTCACCACGACCGGTTCAACCAGAACCTGGTGGGGCACCATGTAGGCGATGGTAAAAAGAAGAAAAGGCAGCAGGAAGTTCATGGTCGAACCAGCGGCCAGGATAATGGCACGGGTGCCTATGCCCTTGCTTGCCAGGCTGCGCTGCTCCTTCGGGTCCTCTTCGCCCAGCATGCGGCAAAAACCGCCCAGCGGGACGGCATTTATCGAATACTCCGTTTCGCCGCGCTTGAAGGCAAAAAGACGCGGCGGGAAGCCCACTCCGAACTCCTCCACCTTCACTCCGGCCAGCTTGGCGGTAACAAAATGACCCAGCTCGTGAGCAATGATCAACACGACCAGCGTGCCCAGAAAAGCAATAATTGTTAACATACAGGTTCCTTTGCCAGCCTTCGGGCGGTCTGCCTTGCCCAGCGGTCAGCGGCCATCACAGCCTCAATGTCGGGGGTTTCCGTACCTTGATGGGCATCGAGCGTGCCCTCGATCAAACGGGCTATGTCGTTAAAACCCAGCTTGCCCGCCAAAAACAGTTCGGTAGCCACTTCGTCGGCGGCGCTGGCTACCGCCGGGAAAGTCCCGCCTCGTTCACCGGCTTGCCTGGCCAGCCGGAGACATGGAAACCACGATT
>CAZFEA010000048.1:6620-8058 GCA_964518085.1 uncultured Dehalococcoidia bacterium | reverse complement strand
TCGAAGGTCAACGACCGCAGGTCACTGAAATTCAGACGGCGCGTTCGACCGGGCCAGCGAGCCGGATAGGAAAGCGCGAGTTGAATAGGTAAACGCATATCCGGAAAGCTCAACTGAGCCTTTACCGAGCCATCACAGAATTCAACCATGGAGTGGACAATGCTTTCCGGATGGATAACTACTTCTATGCCGGAATAAGGCAAGCCAAAAAGCCAGTGGGCCTCAATAATTTCCATTCCCTTATTAAACAGGGTGGCAGAATCAATAGTAACCTTCTTGCCCATTCGCCATGTAGGGTGTCGAAGGGCATCCCCGGGAGTTACCCGGGCCATCTCTTCGCGGCTCATGCCGCGAAACGGCCCGCCCGATGCCGTCAGGATTATACGCGACACCGCGCTCACACCATTGTGCACACCGGCATGCTCTCCCCAGAGACATTGCCAGATCGCGCTATGCTCGCTGTCCACCGGCAATAGTGACACGCCTCTTTTTTGGGCTTCGGGCATGATGATATGGCCGGCCATTACCAGCACTTCCTTATTGGCCAGAGCCACGTCCTTACCGGCTTCGATCGCGGCCAGAGTCGGCTTCAGGCCCGCGCTGCCGGAGGTAGCCATCACCACCAGGTCGACGCCCGGATAGGCGGCCATCTCCTCGATCGCCACCCGGCGCGCGGTCACGGCGCCATTTTCCAGCCAGGGTATCCGGGAAACCCCGGCGGCCACCAGTTGTGGACGGAATTCCTTTACCTGTTCCTTGAGCAAAGCCAGGTTGGCGCCGCCGGCCAACCCAACCAGGTTGAACTGATCGGGGAATTGCCGGACCACTTCCAGGGTCTGGGTGCCGATGGAACCGGTGGAGCCGAGGATGACGATCGATCTCATAGCAATACCAGTATTATATAATAATAAGCGCCCGCCCCGGCGAAAAGGGCGCTGTCTATCCGGTCCAGAAGGCCGCCATGGCCCTTCATGAGGGTCCCGCTATCTTTCGCCCCGGCGCTTCTCTTGATCATTGATTCAGCCAGGTCTCCCACCTGTGCCAGCACACCTACCAGGCCGCCCAGGGTCAGCAGGCGCAGCAATCCGACGTCAATTGCCAGGAGACTGCCCATGGCCACGGTGACCGCCAGGGCTGCCAGAAATCCAGCCGCCGAGCCGGCCCAGGTCTTGCCCGGGCTGATGGTCGGCGCCAGTCTCGTCCTGCCGAAAGCCCGGCCGAAAAAGAAACCGGCGGTGTCGCAGCAGAAGGTGCCGACCAGCACTAACACCACCAATTCTGTTCCGCGGTCCAACTGCATCAGCAAGGTGAAATGGCTTAACAGCCATCCTATATACAAAACCCCAGCCAGGTTCCATGTCCAGCCCAGCAGGGCCCTGGGTCCGGGGCGAAACAGCCCGAGTAGCAGGGAACCACCGACGGCCGAAGTAATGATCAA
>CAZFEA010000048.1:3661-6610 GCA_964518085.1 uncultured Dehalococcoidia bacterium | reverse complement strand
GGGGTAAGGTATGTGTTCCCCGCCAGCGGCGCCAGTACCAGAAGCAGCGTCCATACCTGGCCGAAAAGGCGCAGCAGAGGAGGTTGCTCGGAAAGGACCATCCGGTAGAATTCCCGGACGGCTATAAAGGCCACCGGAGCAATCATGAAGAAGGTGAACCATGGCTGCCCCAGCCGGAGGAAGACAATGAGAAACAGAAGGGCAAAGAAAGCGCTGACCGCCCTCTGTCCGAGCATGCTAGGCGGTTACTGTCCCGCTTGACCGCCCCACATTCTCACCACCATCTTCCGGTCCCAGCCCTCCGAAACGTCGTTTGCGCTGGCTAAACTCGATCAGCGCCTTCTCGATCTCATCCCTGCCAAAATCAGGCCAGTAAGTGGGTAGCGAGTAATACTCGCTATAAGCCGATTGCCATAGCAAGAAATTACTGATCCTCATTTCGCCGCCGGTCCTGATAATCAGGTCGGGGTCCGGCATATCCGGAGAATAAAGATGGCGGCGAAACACGGCTTCGTCGATGGCCTCAGCCTGCAACCCTTCCCTGACGATCCGGCGCGCCGCTTCCAGTATTTCGGCGCGGCCGCCATAGTTGAAGGCAATGCAAACAGTGATACGCCGGTTGTTCCTGGTCAGTTCCAGCGCCTTTTTCACCTTTTCCTGTAATTTGGCATCCAGCCCTTCGAGGGTCCCGAGATGGCATATCCGGGCGCCCCTGGCGTGCAGGATCCTGGACTCTTTCTCGATGACCTGGCCCAGTATGCGGAAGAGTCCCCTCACTTCCGCTTTGGGCCGGGTCCAGTTCTCGGTAGAAAAGGCATACAGCGTCAGGTATTCCACACCGTATTCGGCCATTATCTCGATGACCTGCCGCAGATTCTCCGTTCCCACCTTATGCCCACCCAGCCGCGGCAGGCCATGCTTTTTCGCCCACCGTCCGTTGCCATCCATGATGATGGCAACGTGTCGCGGGATTCGGGTGACAGACGCTTTGATAGTCTTCTCAGCCAAAGCAAGTCCCTCGGGTTCTTTGGGTTCCCTGGGTTCTCTGGATTCTTTGGGTTGAACTGGTAGGGCAGGACTCAATGAACTCAAGGAACTCAAGGAACTCGTCCTAGCGCAGTCCAAGCTCTCTCGAAATAACCAGTTGTTGTATTTCGGAGGTACCTTCGGTAACCGTAAACAGCCGCGAATCTCGGAAGAAACGCTGTACCGGCGACTCCATGGTAAAGGCGACGCCTCCATGAATTTGCATTGCTTCATTGGCCACTTCCACCGCCACTTCACTGGCAAAAAGCTTGGCCATGGAGGCCTCTTTCAAGCATTCTTTTCCCAGGTCCATCAACCACGCGGCCCGGTAAGCCATCCACCGCGCCGCCTCGATGTTGGTAGCCATTCGCGCCAGTTTGAAAGCGATCGCCTGGTTCTTGTAGATAGGCTGGCCGAACTGCACCCGTTCCTGTGAGTATTTCAATGAGGCCTCATAGGCCCCCACGGCCAGACCGACGCTCCGGGCGGCATGTATGACGCGACCGCCGGCCAGGGCCTCGACGATATAGGCAAACCCCTTGCCTTCCTGTCCGATCAGGTTCTCTTTGGGCACCCTGCAATCCTCGAAGGTCAATTCTCCGGTTTCCGAACTCCGGAAACAGACCTTTTCCACCGGCCGGCAAGAGTAACCGGGCGTATCGGTATCCATCATGAAAAGGCTCATCCCCGAGCGTACACCCTTACTCTTATCAGTGTAGGCCGCCACCATAATAAAGTCGGCGACGGGGGCATTGGTAATGAACATCTTGGTACCGTTGATTATCCAGTGGTCGCCGTCCCGCGTTGCCCGGGTCTGAATACCGGCTACGTCCGAGCCGGCGTTCGGTTCGGTCAGACCGAAAGCGCCAAGCTTCTCGCCCTTCAAAGTAGGGATCAAGTATTTCTCCTTAAGAAAATCAGACCCGTGGTTGTATACCGATAAGATCGAGTTTTCAGTATCGATGATGATGGCCGCCGAAATACCCACACAGACGCGGGCGATCTCCTCAATGGAGATGCAGCCTCCCATTTTGCCCAGCCCGGCACCGCCGTACTCCGGGGGATAGTCGACCCCCAGGTAACCCAGGGAGGCCATCTTCTTCAAGATCTGCCTGGGAAATTTTTCACTCTTTTCAGCCTCTTCCACTAAAGGAGCAATTTCCTTGCTGACGAAGTCCCGGAAGGCATCTCGGAACATCTTTTGTTCTTCGGTCAATTCGAAGTCCACGGGGCTAACCTCCTTTAGATTTCTAGCAGTTCGGCTTCTTTGGATTGTCCCAGCTTGTCGATTTCACCGGTAAAGGCGTTGGTCAGCTTCTGCAACTGGTCCTGGGCGCGCTTGTCTTCGTCGGCGGAGATCTGTTTGTCCTTCTCCAGTTTTCGGAGATCTTCCATGGCATCCCGCCTGATATTCCTCAGGGCAATACGCCCTTCCTCTACCCGCTTCCGGACCATTTTGACCAGGTCTTTTCTTCTTTCTTCGGTTAAAGCCGGGACCGGCATCCTGATCACGTTGCCGTCATTCGTAGGCGTTAGACCCAGATCGGACTTCAATATGGCTTTCTCGATAGACGAAAGTGTGGTCCTGTCCCATGGTTGGATGACAATCAATTTCGGGTCCGGGACGGAAACCGCAGCCATCTGCTGAATGGGAGTGGGCACGCCATAATAGTCTACCCGGACATGCTCTACCAGGGCCGGGCTGGCCCTGCCCGTCCTGACCGCGTTCAGGTCTTTCCTCAACGCCTCGACAGCCTTACGCATCTTCGTATCCGATTCTGAAAGTACCTCATTTACCATGCTAGACCTCGCTGGTTATCAGCGTGCCGATGGGCTCGCCATATATAATCTTTTTCAGGTTATCGGGAACCATCAGGTCAAAAACGTATATCGGAAGACGGTTTTCCAGGCACAGGGAAAGCG
>CAZFEA010000048.1:0-3561 GCA_964518085.1 uncultured Dehalococcoidia bacterium | reverse complement strand
ACCATCAGGTCAAAAACGTATATCGGAAGACGGTTTTCCAGGCACAGGGAAAGCGCTGTGGCATCCATTACCTCCAGGCGCTTGTTGATAGCCTCCATGTAACTGAGCCGGTCATATTTCCTGGCCGCAGGATTCTTCCGCGGGTCACTATCATAAACACCGTCCACGTTGTGTTTGGCCATCAAGAGGACTTCCGCGCTAATCTCCACAGCACGCAGCGCCGCAGCGGTGTCAGTAGTCATATAGGGGTTGCCGGTGCCTCCGGCGAAGATTACCACCCTGCCCTTTTCCATGTGGCGGATGGCACGGCGGCGGATATAGGGCTCGGCGACTGCCTGTATGCCAATGGCCGATTGAGTACGAGTGACAATTCCCTGACGTTCCATTATGTCCTGCAGCGCCAGAGCATTCAGAACGGTGGCCAGCATACCCGCATAGTCGGCGGTTACCCGGTCGATGCCTTTCGCCTCGGCTTCACTTCCCCGCCAGATATTACCCCCGCCGATCACAATGCCCATTTCCACACCAGCTTCAATTACCGCCTTGACCTGCCGGGCTATGGAAACCAGTACTTCGGTATCGATACCGAACTGTTTCTGTCCGGCAAGGGCTTCTCCACTTATCTTAAGCAGTACACGTTTCCACCTGGGAGAACCCAGGGGGGCTTCTTTATCCGCCCAGGACGAATCTAACAAACCTTCTTACCTTAATATTTTCTCCCACCCTGGCTATGGTCGCGGTAATGAGGTCCTGGACCGTCTTGCCCGGGTCCTTAATATAAGGTTGTTGTAAGAGGCAATCTTCCTGAGGATTAACTTTAACATCGGCCGGGACATCTTCGTCACCGACGTACCGGGGAGCCAGCGCCGCTATCTGCATGCAAAGCTCGTGGGCCAGCTCCCTGAACTCGGCGGTCCGGGCGACAAAATCGGTTTCAGTATTAAGCTCGATCAGCGAGCCGATGCGGCCCCCTGCGTGAATATAGCAATCGATAATTCCCTGGGTAGTCGCCCGCCCGGCCTTCTTCTCGGCCTTGGCCAGGCCTTTTTCCTTAAGGATCGCCTCGGCCCTGGCGATATCTCCGTTGGCTTCGACCAGGGCATTGCGACATTCCATGACGCCGGCACCGGTCTTTTCGCGGCACTCCTTGACCATAGCGGCAGTAATCTGCAATTTCTTCCTCCTTGGACTATCGTTGAGGGGCCTGGTCTTCAGGGCTGAAGCTCAGGGTCTGGGTTTTCGCTTCCCCTTTTACCGGCTCAGCGGCAGGCGGCAGATATTCGGGGGTGGCGCCCTCTCTCATCGACCTTCCTTCCAGGACTGCCTCGGCCATGCGGCTGCAGATCAACCTGATAGCACGGATGGCGTCGTCGTTGCAAGGTATGGGGTAGTCGATCTCGTCAGGGTCGCAATTGGTATCAACCATCGCCACGATAGGCATGTTGACTCTCTTGGCCTCGGCGATGGTGATCCTTTCCTTGGTGGGATCGACAATGAATACCGCTCCGGGCAGCGCGGTCATTTCCTTGAATCCGCCCATGGTCCTGTTCAGCCTGGTCATCTCGTCCTCGAGCCTCTGGGCTTCTTTCTTGGGCAGGTGGGCTAATTCGCCCCGGAATTTCCGGTCTTCCAGTCTTACCAGGTAGTCTATCCTGGACTGGATCGTCTGAAAATTGGTCAACATGCCGCCCAGCCAGCGCTGGTTAACATAGAAAGCGCCGCATCTCTTTGCCTCTTGCTCGACAGCCTCCTGGGCCTGCTTCTTGGTGCCGACGAAGAGGATCGTGCCGCCATTGGCTACAACCTCCCTGACGAAGCCGCAGGCCTTCTGAAGAAGGACCATGGTCTGCTGAAGATCGATGATGTGAATTCCGTTCCTCTGGGTAAAAATGAACGGCTTCATATGGGGATTCCAGCGACTGGTCTGGTGCCCGAAATGGGCTCCCGCTTCCAGAAGGGCCTTTATGTTTACGGTATTGTTGCTCCCGGTATGATTGGCGCCTGCGGCCTGACTGCTTTCTTGAGCCATATATCTCCTGCGTGCTTTCTTCGCTTGTTGTCGCAGCGTCGTTGTTACGACGTGCCTGTTTGTTTGTTTCAACCCACGCCCCTGCCCCGGGGCGAGGGATAATACGATGCCTGAACCGATAGTATAGCATAGCAGTCTGGCACAGGCAACATAGTTTCTATCGGCGTTCGAAGACTCCTGAACGTCCCAACTTCTAGCATGACCAACAATGTATTGGTAGCGGTCAGAGGGATGAATCAACCACGTTCATGAGCGGTCCCCTTTCCATTCTATCATCAATTTCCCGGTGACTCCGTGTTACGCATTTTGCAGCCTAACACCCGGTAATTGATTTCCCGTCATCGGGAACGCAAGATCGGGCCGATGGCCCGCGGCTACGGTAACCCTGCCACTGACATCTTTATCGTTGCACCATCACGTCTGAAAACCATGCCTCACAGGCGGGGCCGCCTGTGGTACGGGGGCACGGCAATCTCATTGACAGGCTGTTTCTAGCCGTGCTATATTTCCAGCCGCCTGGGCGCTGGCGGAGACAAACCTGCAACAGGAGCCGGGATCATGCAAAAAAAGACCCATCGCGAGCTGGTAAAAGGCTGGTACCCGTTTCCCCAAGAAGAGATAGACGAGTATGTCTCCAAGGGGATCTGGCCCAACCTGACCTTCGGCGACATACTCGACCGGAATGTCGCCTCCATCCCCGATAAAGTCGCCTTCATCGACGATGCCAAACAGATAACTTGGCGGGAACTGAAGCAGCGTTCCGACCGCCTGGCCCTTCACTTCAAGAAGCTGGGGCTGGACTACGGGGATTTCGTCGTTGTCATCTCTCCCAACATCGTCGACTTCTTCTACCTGCTGTTCGGCTTTGCCCGTACCGGCGTTATCCCAATAATGTGCCTTCCCAGGCACCGCAAAATGGAGGTTTCCCACATGGCGGTGGTCCACGAGGCGCGGGCAATTATCGTCCCCTCCGGCGAAAAGTTCGATTACCCTGGCATGGTCAATGAGTTCCGCACGGAAGCGCCCTCTTTGAAGCTGTTCCTCACCATTGGCGGCCCACCCGTGCCGGGATGGCTATCTATCGAGGGCCTGGTGGAACAGGAGATTGAAAAAGATTACCCGGTCGACTACCTTTCCCGGTTCAAACCCAATCCCAATGACCTGGTCGTGGAACAGCTTTCCGGCGGCACCACCGGCCTGCCCAAGGGCATCCCCAGGACACACAACGAATACCTGTGCCTGTGGGACTACGTCGGGCGGAGGGGAGGCAATACCGACGAAAGCATTTTCCTGTGCGTGACCCCGGTGTCACATAACATGGTCCTTTCCGCCATAGCCGGACCGATGTCTTTCCGCGGCGGCACCACGGTCATCACCAAATCAACCCGGCCCGAAGACCACTTCAAACTCATCGAGAAGCACAGGACAACCCACGTGGAACTGGTGCCGGTGCTGATCACCTACTGGATGGAGGCCGAAGCGGAGCGAAAGAAATATGACCTGAGTTCACTCAAGGTCATCGGCGCCGGGGC
>CAZFEA010000047.1:0-13275 GCA_964518085.1 uncultured Dehalococcoidia bacterium | reverse complement strand
ATACTGGAAATAGACCTCTCCTCGGGCAGGGTTACCAAAAAGCCCGTGGCGCCGGAATTTGCCCGCAAATGGATCGGCGGTGAAGGCTTCGGCGCCAAAATCCTCTGGGACGAGGTCGGCCCTGAAGTCGAAGACGGCCTGGACCCGCGCAACGTGCTCATTTTTGCCTCGGGCCCGTTGAATGGCACCATGGCGCCAAGTTCCGGTCGCCTCGAACTGGTCACCAAATCGCCGCTTACCGGCATCTTTGGCGATTCCAACACCGGTGGCCATTTCGGGCCGGAGTTGAAGCATGCCGGCTACGATACCGTGGTGGTCAAGGGCAAGGCCGAGGAGCCGGTGTATGTGTGGATCGACGATGACCGGGTGGAGATCAGGAAGGCCCGGCATCTGTGGGGTAAGACTATCCCCGAGACCGATGCCGCCCTGAAGTCCGAGTTGGGGGACAGGGAAGTCCAGGTCTCGTGCATCGGCCCTGCCGGCGAGAAACTGGTCCGCTTTGCCACGATCATGAACAACGTGGTCAGGGCGCCAGGCTGGGTGGGCACCGGCGCGGTCGCCGGCTCCAAGAACTTGAAGGCCATTGCCCTCCGCGGCACCGGCGGCATAAAGATTGCCCGGCCCTCGGAGTTTGAGAAAGCATGCTGGGAGGCGCGGGAGAAGGTGAGGCGAAACCCGCAGTCGAAAACGCTGGCCCGTCTGGGCACCATGTACCTGGCCCGGCAGTTTTATGTCGGTGGCTATGCCTCGGTGCGCAACTTTTCGCAGGCCACCTGCTCTCCGGAGTATTTTCAGAAGATCAGCGGCGAAAACTTTGCCGAGAACTATACTTACGGGCGGCAGGGGTGCCATGGCTGCGAAGTCCAGTGTGGCCACAATGTCTCCGTGAAGGATGGACCGTATAAGGGGATATACGGCGGCGGTTTTGAATTCGGCTCTATCGGCCCCTATGTTTTCTGGTACGGCTCAGACAACCTGGCGCTGGCAGTAGCCGCTGCCAGGTACTGTAACGATAACGGCATGGATACCACCGAGCCGGGGATGCTCCTGGCCTGGGCCACCGATTGCTTCAAGAAGGGAATTCTCACTGTCGACGATACCGATGGTCTGGAACTGGACTGGGGCAGTGAGCAGGTTGCCCTGGAACTTCTGCAGAAAATGAACAAGCGGGAGGGGTTTGGCGACCTCCTGGCCGAAGGTCTGGCCAGGGCCGCCCGGAAACTGGGACGCGGCTCGGAATATTTTGCCCAGACCATCAAGGGCAGGCCCTCGCTGGAAGCGGGGGTCCGGGCCACTTACGGCACGGCCCTGGCTTCAGTGACGTCCTCGCGGGGCGCCGACCACTTGCGGGGCTGGCCTCATTTCGAATATGCCGCTTTGCCCGCAGACCGGTCCTTGAAACGGTGGGGCCATGCCAAAACAGGCGATGGACGGAGTCCCGAGGGCAAGGCGCCAATGACAATATACGGCCAGCAACTGCACATAATCATGGACTTGCTCGGCACCTGCAAATTCCATACCCGTCTTTCCCTGGAGGGGCTGATGGAGGAGGACTTTGCCCGGATGCTTTCCTGTGCCACCGGTGTTGACATAACTGCCGGGGAACTCATGAAGGCCGCCGACCGGGTATATAACCTGGAGCGGGCTTACAATGCCAGGCTGGGCATAGGCCGGAAAGACGATGTGCTGCCGGCGATGTACTATGACGAACCGCTGCAGGGCGGGCCTCTTTCCGGCCAGGTCATCGAGCGGGCCGGTTTTGAAAAGATGCTGGATGAATTTTATCGCTGCCGCGGATGGGATGTTTCAACCGGCCTTCCAACCAGGGAGACGCTGGAAAGCCTGGGCCTGGGGGATATAGCCGGTGACCTGGACATGCGCGGAATTTTGCCGTAGGGGCACGCTGCCGCGTGCCTGTACGTCTTAAATCTTGAATCTTATATCTTAAATTCAGGAGGTCTCCATGAGACGCTGGCAAGAGGTATATCAAGGTCAGGACCGCGAGGTCATATCCAAACTCTGGGACTACTCCAGCCGGGGCCTTCCCCGGGAAAAGCTCGCCTTCGTGATCATCGATACCAACTGGCGGACGCTCGGGCCCCGCGAGACGCCCATTCTCAAGGCGATGGACGCCAACCCGCTGGCCTGTGGCGCCGAGGGCTGGAAGGCGGTGGCCGCCATGAGACAGTTGCTGGCAGGGTGCCGCGAAAGCAACATTCCGGTGGTCTTTGTCACCGGCGATGCGGTCACCCGGCACCACCAGGGGCGGAGTTCGACCAAGAACAAGGAAAGGGGGCCGCTGAATGTGGCCGCCGAGGACATGCCCGAGGAAATAGCCCCTCTTCCGTTGGAGCTGGTTATACGGAAGACGCGGGCCAGCGGCTTTTTCCAGACCCCCCTGGACAACTGCCTGAGACTCATGAAAGTGGACAACCTGCTGGTGGCCGGAAACAGCACCTCGGGCTGTGTGCGGGCCAGCGTGGTGGATGCCTGTTCCTACGGGTACAATGTATTTGTCATCGAGGAATGTTGCTACGACCGCCTGGAGCTTTCCCACCTGGTGAGCCTGTTCGACATGAACGCCAAGTATGCCGACGTCATCACCCTGGAACAGGCCCTGCAGTGTGTGGCCGCCCGGCATGCCATTGTGCCGTAGCGGCACGCCGCCGCGTGCCTGCCGTAGGGGCGATGCCAGGGGGTGGGGTGGCGCAGGGGCAGGGCGGCTCGCCCGCCGTGGTGGAGGTCTTGCGCCGTAGCCGCATTTCGCTATGCAACCCCGCACCCCGGGCGGGCTAGCCGCACCATCCCTGCGCACCACCCTTCCTGGCTAGCCCCTACAGTAACCGTCGCAAGAGCGCCATAGTGCCGGCTATAATGGCGGCGATTGGCGCCGGCTCGCTTTTGCTTCTGAAAACCAGAGCCGACGACACCGTCCTGAAGGAGGGGGGAGGCGTGCTCCAGGTTGAATATGGCGTCGGATTCTGGCTGGCATTGGTCCTGTTCCTGCTGGGTCTGGGCATGAACGTCTATGTCCTCTCGCAAAGAGGGGGAGAGATCACAAACCCGGAGGAACCTACCAGCTCCGGACGGGGGACCGGGTGGTTGAGGGCCAAGTGTCCCATATGCGGAAAGGAATACGAACATTCACCCGGGGCCAAACCCAGGACCTGTGGCGACGTTGCCTGCATCAGGGAGCTGGTCAAAAGGGGCTGAGGGATGTCAGCTATGAAATCAACTAATGGCCGAGTAGTCAGTATGCTATAATAACTTGAATCTTGAACCTGAATGGCGAGGTAACCATGCCGATTTACGAGTACATTTGCCCCCAGGGGCATCAGTTTGAGACCTTCCAACGGATGATGGAGGAGAAGGAAGAGAAGTGCGAGGTCTGTGGCGAAGTGGCCAGGAGACGGCCGGCCCGCTTCAACGAGTCCAAGAAGGCCGGGGTCTATGTTTTTGACCGCCAGCAGGGCATGAAAGACATCCTCCACGATCCCACCGTCAGCCAGCGCGAACGCGACGCCGCCATTTCCCAGATCGCCTCTGGGATGCGCAGCCAGCAGCAGTTCTGACAGCCGGCATTTTCTCTCTGCTGAATGTTACGAAAATGTCGCCGTCTCCCCCTTTGAAAAAGGGGGACTAAGGGGGATTTAAGAAACAGGCAAAATCCCCCTGTATCCCCCGTTTGCGAAAGGGGGAGGTGGACTGGTCCCCCTCGCGATGATAGGCCATTTTCATACTTCATGGCGCCCTGAAGGTTGTTACCTGTTTCAAAATGGTGACCCACAGGCGGGGAAGCCTGTGATACCGGTTTGTCACTTGTAACTTGTCACTTATAACTTGTTACTTGTTACTTGTTACTTGTTACTTTTTACCTGTCACCCGTCTTCCCCGGGCCATTCCCAGGCGATAATCTTGCAGGAATCGTCACGCGCCGGGTGGGGGGCAGCCTTGAGACCGAGCTGTTTGGCCCAGACCTTGAAGGCTTCACCACAGTAGCGGCAGACGTCCCACCGGTCCAGGCCCAGGCTGCGGGCCACCGCCCAGCGGTCCTTGCCGAAGCCACCGACACAGCCGCCGATGAATTGAAGCTCTACCCGGTGGGGCGAGACCTCTACCAGCTTCAGCTTCATCCATGGGAAAAGCACCTTCATGGCGTCGAGTTCTCTTTGAAGGTACTCTTTTTTGGTGGGCTTTTCCTTGGCCATCCATTTGACCGCCCCCTTCCCCCAGACAAATCGGGCGTACTCCTGGGGGCTGAAACCGTGCTTGACGGCGAAAGCCAGGCCGGCCAGCTCCATGCGCAGCCGGCTTTTGGCGGCTTTTGACCAGCGGGTCTCTTTCTTGGGAGGTGGTTCCAGGGTGGCAGCCTCCCATTCCCTGTTAATCTCGGCGTCTTCTTCGCGCTGGGCGCGATAACCTTCTTCAAGCTCCTTGCGCTGTCTCTCAGATTTCAACTTACTTACTTTCATGGTAATGCCCTGGTCGGGGCTACGGTTCGGCACGTGCAACGTGCGACTACAGATGGGCACGTGCAACGTGCGACTACGTATGGCACGTGCAACGTGCGACTACGTATGGCACGTGCAACGTGCGACTACATGGGCACGTGCAACGTGCGGCTACAGGGGGTCATCGGCCACGTCTTGCATCCCAAGCTGTTCCAGGGTCTCCCGTGTCGGAATGCCGGTGGCGACATCAAACCCCCAGTGGCGATAGTACTCGTCGAGCATTTCGGCGAAGTTTTCCCGTTTGAGGATGTGGCCTTTGTGGGGCCCGGAGTTGAACGGCTCCTTGAAATACATCTCGGGGATGGTGTCGTCTTTGCGACCGAAGCCCAGGCGCGCGTTGAAGACGACCTCCAGAACGTATATCCTTTTGGCGGCAGTCATCAGTTCATCCACGCTGAAGTCAACCCCCGTAGCCGCCGAAAGCAAACGTGCGTAATCGTGTTCGTCGATGCCGTCCATGGGACACATCCACCGGCTGGGGAACTTGCAGGTACCCAGGCTGTCCATGAGGGTACAGATGTGGCGGTAGTAGGTATTCATCAGTGACTTGCCCTGGTGGCTCTTGCCGTCGCTGGCGCGGGCATCGCCAAACCACTTGACGGCAATCTCCGGCGGTACCCCCTGGTCTTCGAAGTTCGGCCAGCCCTTGAGATGGTCGGCGCCGCGGGTGGAGGTGGAACTGGCCAGGGCCCGGCCATAGCTGGCGCGGGTAGAGTTCTCCTGGCTGAATTTACCTTTGATGGTCTGGGCATAGTATTCTGACCCTTTGCCCAGCAGCCCCGCCGCCTTTCCCAGTCCTTCTGCCAGGAGGTTGCCCAGCATGCCCTCTCGATAGGCCATCCGGCGCAGAAGCTCCAGCCCAACCTTCTGGTCGCCCCAGTCCAGGACCAGGTTATCACTCTCCTCGGGACCCAGCAAGCCCCGTTTGTAGCAATCGGTGGCCCAGGCCAGGAGATATCCCGGTTGGGAGGCATCGAGACCGTATTCATTGCAGAGCCTCACTGCTTCCATGCCGAAAGGAAGGCTGTCCGAGCCGTAGGAATAGATAAAACCGGTGATTGCACCGTACTCGAAGCCGTCGGCGGCCAGTCCGGCATAGGACCCGTTCTTGATCACGCTGTAGTGGCTGCAATGCAACGAACAGCCGTGGCAGCCGCTGTTGCCGGCGACGTTTTCGCGGACCCAGTTTTCGCCATCGATCTTTTCGACATGGGATTCCGAACACTGGGTTACATTGTAGTTCTGGACCTGTCCCACGCCGCGGGTGTACTGCCCGCGGATGAGAAACATGGTGCCCATGCGGCGCATGGTAGGCAAGAGTTGCAATTTGAGGACCTTTTGTCGCGCCTCCCAGCAGGCTTTCTCGAATTCTGCCGGCCTGGCGATGCCTATACCGCCGGTCCCACGCACGGCCACTGCTTTGAGGTTCTTCGATCCGGCCACCGCCCCGCACCCCGCCCAACCCGGCGCCCGTACCAGGTTGTTGACCAGGATGGCGAACCGGACCCGGTGCTCACCGCCGGGCCCGATGCACGAGACCTGGACTTCGGCGTCGCCAAGCTCCTTTTTTAGCTGGTGGTTGGTCTCGGAGACGGTCTTGCCCCACAGGTGGCCGGCGTCTCTTATCTCCACCCGGTCGTTGCTTATCCACAGGTAGACCGGCTTCGGCGACTTGCCGCGGATGATGAGCGCATCATAGCCAGCAGCCTTGAGTTCGGGGGCGAAATGCCCCCCGGCGTTCGAGTCGCCGAAGCCGCCGGTCAGGGGTGATTTGGTGACGATCTCCAACCGACCGGTGCTGGGGGCCATGGTGCCGGTCAGGGCGCCGGTGGTGTAAATGAGGACGTTGCCCTCGTCCAGTGCGTCCTTTACTTGCGGCCCGACGTTATCCCACAGAAGTTTTGCCCCGAAACCCTCCCCTCCCAGCCATTTCCGGGCAAAACCGGGCTCGAGGGGCTGTTTCGCTATCAGCCCGCTGGTAAGATCAATATCGAGAAGATTACCGGCCCAACCGAACATAGGTAAGAAAACCGTAACTCTACTAAGCCCTGATTAAACACGAATTAAAGGGAAAAGGGAAAAGGCAACAGGTAACACGTAACAGGTAACAGGCAACAGGTATCACCCCTTACAGCCAGGAGATAGCTGATAGCTGACGGCGTTTCCCAGTGTTTCTCTGCGTCCTTTGCGGTTAATTAGGTCATTCGTGTTAATTCGTGTCCATTCGTGGTTCCACGTTACCCCGTCTTGCTCTTGTCTTTCTGTCAACAGGTTACCCTTACGTCCCACTCGATGGGCGCGTCTTTGAGCACGATCTGGCTGTCCAGCAGCCGGTGGCAGCCGGGGCAGGCGAACTGGCGGAACTTATACTTTTTGCTTCGTTTATAGGGGTCCACCTGTGGCCCGGCCTCGGAAACCGGACCTTCCCGGACGAGGGCATGAAGCTTGTAGTTTTCATCGGCCGGCCCGAAGATGTGTCCGCAGGCGGAGCAGAATATTACCGGTTTTGCGCCTTCGTTCTTGATGCCCAGGTATTCGTTTAGCATGTCCGTAACTCCGGTTGAAAAATTGAAAGACTGGAAGATTGAAAGATTAGTGACGCCATTTGCCAACTTTTCCGAAGAATAACATCACCGGCGGGCTAAAGCAAATCGTAAGGAGATAGGAGATAGGAATTAGGAGAGGCGAAAGGGAAAAGGGAAAAGGCAAAAGGGGAAAGAAGGAGACCGCTCCGTTCTTGTTTTGTGTTGTGTCTTCCGTCACTTGATCCCAAGATCCGTTACCCCATATCTCTATCTCTATCTCTATCTCCTAACTCCTGTTCTCTTTCGTGGTATACTTAGTGGTAGTATTTGATTCATAAAGTAATGAAAGGAGCTTGCCTATGTCTTTGCAAATGAGAATGTACCTGCTTGTGGCCCTGCTTTTCGGGCTCATGTATTTGATAATTCTCGGCGTCGGCCGACTTATCGGCGTAACCAGCTTCGTGGTGTATGGTTTTATTGCCGTGGGCATGATGGTGCTGCAATACCTTATCGGACCGGCGCTGGTAGGCCTGACCATGAGGGTCAAGTACATCAAGGAACAGGATAACCCGCGGCTTTACGGTATGGTCAGGGAGCTTTCCCAGGCGGCGAAGCTGCCTATGCCGAAGGTCGGCATTTCCGCGATGAACATTCCCAACGCCTTCGCCTTCGGCCGCAGCCAGGGCGACGCCCGGGTATGCGTAACTGAGGGCATCTTGCGGCTGCTGAAAGAAGAGGAATTGCGGGCGGTGATGGGACACGAGATGTCCCACATCAAGCACCGGGACATGGCCATAATCACCCTGCTGAGTATTTTCCCCATGATAATCTACTATATCGCCACCTCCCTGATGTGGAGCGGCATTTTGGGCGGCGGCGACAGGCGCCAGAACGGCGGTGGGCTGGCGCTGGTCGGGATCGGTCTGCTGGTGGTCCATTTTGTGGTCCAGTTGCTGGTGCTGTACGGGTCACGCGTCCGCGAGTATTACGCCGATATGGGAGCCGTCAAACTGGGCAGCCAGCCGCGGCACATGGCTACTGCCCTGTACAAGCTGGCGGTCGGCGCCGCCCGGATCCCCGAGGCGGAACTGAAGCGGGTGGAGGGCGCCAAGGCATTCTTTGTTAGTGACCCCGGCCGGGCGCTGTTCGAGGTCCGCGAGTTGAAGGAACTTGATATGGACATGAGCGGCACCATCGACTACGCTGAGCTGATGGCGCTGCGTTCCAAGAGGGTCTCCCTGGGGACGGGACACAGGATAATGGAAGCCATGAGCACCCATCCCAATATGCTCAAGCGGATAAAGCACCTTTCTACATTGTAAGATTGCCATATTGAAAAATTGAAAGCTGTAGGGGCGAGCCACGGGGGGGGGCGGCAGGGGGTTGGCCAGGGGACGGCTCGCCCGCCCTCCCTCGCTCATCCCCGTAAGCACGCGGCAGCGTGCCACTACCGGGTATGGCCCGCCTCCGGAGGATTCCGGCTGTGGTGTGGTGTTTTCTGCCATTGCGCGGGTGCTCGCCACGGCGCGCCGTGGCGCTACGTTGAACCCACCGCCTGGAACTGCCTGGCCCGGGCCTGTTTTATCCTGGCCCTTTGCCGCGCGGTGGCCCTGGTATCTACCTGAAGCGTGGCCTCATCGATGACCACGCCATACTGTTTCCTGGCGCTGCCAGCGGAGACGGCGCCGTTGAGCACATCCTTGAGGACCATTTCCGGGTCCCGTTCCAGCGGGTCTCCGTAGCCTCCGCCGCCGGGGGTCTGCCGGAAGAGGACATCGGCCTGGCTTATTTCGGTAATCAGTGTTGGCGGGACCAGCTCGGTTTTCCCATGGACCTCCGCCAGTGCGGCAGGCACCAGGCCCTGTTTGAACTGGTCTTTGATGTCCGAGTTGCGTTTGAAGGCATAGACCACCCCGCCCCCCGGGTAGCCGCCCACCAGACCTCGCGATTCGGAGTTCTCCGGGTTAAAGGTAAGCAGCAGGCACCAGGGTATCTTATCCACCTTATGAGGGACGTACAGGGCGCTATAACCCATCCCTCCGCGGAACTTTCCCGCACCCCCGGAGTCGGTCTGCTGGCGACTGAAGACGTACAGGAAGGGATAACGGAACTCGTAAGTCTCCGCGTTGGCCTTGCAGCATGAAATGCTGTGGACCATGCCGGCGGTGTCCACTCCGTCGCTGACCGGAGTGGCGCCGCTGCCCCCAACCATGGCTTCGAGCAGGACACTGCCATATTGTTCACCCCGCTGATTGACGCCGAATAGCTCCATGGTGCCGAACCCGCCGATCCATCCGGCCATTACCCGGTCGAGGTATGCCTCGGAGGAGGCCAGCAACTGGCCGAGGCAGACCGCCGCCAGTTGTATCGCCGCCTGGCCGCCGCCGGTGGTCGACTTGGCCACGCCGCCCGGCCAGGATACATTCAAAACGGTACCCGGTTCGGCCCTGACTTCGATGGCCCGCTCGAGGCCCGCCGGCGACCAGGGAATGTCGTAGCACAGGTATTGCAGCAGGGCGACCATGATGCCGCCCCGAGCCCCGGCAAAGGTGCAATTGACCACCGCGGGCGCCTGTTTGGCGGTGCCGGTCAGGTCGAAAACGAGATGGTCGCCCTGTTTTTCCATCTTCATGTGGCACGGGTAGACCTTGCCTTCATATTCCAGGCAATAGGTATGGCTCCAGCATCCGTCCGGAAGTTCCTTGAGCCGTTCACGGAACCGGGTTTCGGCATATTCCAGGATGCCTTCAATGGCCGCCTTGACCGTTTCCACCCCATATTCCTCGATGGTTTCCAGGACCCGCTTCTTGGCCGTGTTGTTGGAAGCTATCTTGGCCCTGAGGTCCAGCTCCACCACGTCGGGAAGCCGGGAGCGTCTGAGATATTCGGCCTTAATATCCTTGCGCATGACACCGTTTTCGATGATCTTCAACGGCGGCATCGGTGGGGCTTCCTGGAAAATATTCTCGGCGCCAAGGGCGCACTGGCGTCCCCTGACCGGCCCGCCGACGTCAACCTGGTGGATCGCGGCGCCGGTCCAGGCAATGAGTTCTCCCTTGTAGTGAATAGGCGCCACCAGGACCACGTCGCTCTGGTGCATGGCGCCCATGTAGGGGTCGTTGCAAATGAACATGTCGTCCGGGCCGATGCCGGGATTGTCTTTCAATTCCTGCAGGATATATTTGACCACATCCTCCATGGAGGTGGCGTGAATGCCGATGTAGATGCCCAGGACGCACACGCCGCCCCCGGCATCCATGATGCCGGTGTTGAAGTCGTAGGCTTCGTTGGCTACGGGCGAACCCGAGACCAGCCTGAGAGTTGCGGCGGCCTCGTCATTGATAGCGAAGAGACGGTGGCGGAGGATTTCAAAAGTGACCGGGTCGATTCTGATCTTGTCGAAGATACTCACTGTTTGCTCCAAATCCTAAGCACTAAGCGCGAAATCCTAAACAAATTCGAAATTCCAAATTCTCAAACGGGCGTGGAAACCGCGCCGCTACGAATTGTAACTTGTCACTTGTTACTTGTTACTTCATTTTCCCAAATGTTGTATCAGGTCCAGGTAGCTGTCCACTTCCACCCACTGACCCGGGTGAATGACCGCCGTGGTATCGTTGCTCTCGACAATGGCCGGCCCTTCGATCCTGTTTCCCGGACGCAGCAGGTCAAATTCGTAGACGTCACAGGGCCGCATCTCTTTGTATTCCTTGAAATACACCGGGCGTTTGCCCTTGCTGGCGGCGGAAGGGTTGGTGTCGCCGCGCGGGTACTCGGTCAAGGATGGCTTGGCCATAGGTCCGACGCCGATTACCCGGAAGGTGGTGGCCTCGACCCCGGCCTCGCGGTAAGCGGCGCCGCGCCCGTACTTCTGTTCGTACATCCGGTCGAAGCTTTCCACCAGACTGTCGAGATCGGCAGCATCGTATTGCTTTCGCGGAATGGGACAGAAGATGCCATGCACCTGGCGGCGGTACCGGAGTTCCAGCAGCCGGGTCAACTGGATCTTGTTTTCGTCGAAACCGTCCGCCATGAGTTTTTCAGCCAGTTCCCTTTCCATTTCCATGAAGTTCTTGTTTATGCGGTTGACATCGGCCGGCATCACCATGGGATCGGAAATTTCCTTGATGTGGACCATGTCGGCGCCGCTGATGCCGAAGGCGGAAAACACTCCCGCGGTCCTGGGGATGATGGCGCTCTGCACCCTGACATCCCGGGCATAAGAGCCGACATGGGTCGGTCCGGCGCCGCCAAAACTAAGCAGGTGGAAATTGCGCGGATCGTAGCCGCGGCCGATGGTTATTTTGCGGACCAGGTCGGCCATGTGGGCGTCGACGATGTCGACGACGGCCATGGCGGCCTCCAGCGTTTTCATCTTGAGGGGGGCGGCGATCTTCTTTTCGATGGCGGCAAAGGCCCGGTCGCGGTCTAGCTTCATTTTTCCGCCCAGGAAATAATCTGGGTCGAACCGGCCCAGGACGAGGTCGGCATCGGCCACCGCCGGCTCCTCGCCGCCGGTACCGTAGCACACCGGTCCCGGTTCAGCCCCGGCGCTCTGGGGGCCCACCCGGAGCACACCGGTCCTGGGCTCGATCCAGGCGATACTGCCCGCGCCGGCCCCGATGGATACGATGTCCACCATCGGCGACAGGATGTGGTACTTGTCGACCACCGGGGCGGCGGCAAACTGCGGCTCGCCATTAACGATGAGGCCGACATCGAAGCTGGTCCCGCCGACGTCGCTGGTGATGATGTTAGGATAGCCCAGCCTGGCCCCCAGCACGGCGGAACCGATGACGCCGCCCACCGGGCCGGAACCGAGGGTAAACACCGATTTTTCGCCCGCCTCCCTGGCGCTCATGACGCCGCCCATGCAGCCCATGATATGCAGACGGTGCTGGTACCCCTGCCTGCCCAGGTTGTCCTGCAAACGGTTAATGTAGCCTGCGGTTACCGGGCTCAGGTAGGCATTCAGGGCGGTGGTGGCCACACGCTCGTATTCCTTGATCACCGGCGCCAGTTCGCAGGACACGGTGACGAACATGTCGGGATAAAGCTTGTTCACGATGTCCCTGGCCTCTTTTTCGTGGGACGGATTGGCGAAGGACCACAGGAAACAGATAGCGACCGACCGGACGCCTTTGTCATGTAGCTCGCGTGCGGCGTTGGCCACGTCCTCGGTATTGAGCTGGACTACCGTGTCGCCCTCCCAGTCCACCCTTTCGGTGATGCCCTTGATAAAGGGCCGGGGAACGATCGGGATAGCCTTTTTCAGTCTGGCGACGTTAATCAGTTCCTCTTCCACCAGGCCGGCCACTTTCTGGTGAACGCGGCCGATGAGAATGGCATCCTCGTGTCCCTTGGTCGTCAGGATGCCGGTCCTGGCCCCCTTATACTGCAAGAATGCGTTGGTGGAAACGGTGGTGCCGTGGACAAAGGCCGAAGTCTGTGCCAGTACCTGCGCCGGCGACATGCCGAGGGGTCCACAGGTGGACGCTACCGAGTTGATGACGCCCTGGGAGAAATCCCTGGGGGTAGAAGGGGCCTTGCCCCAGATAAGGTGTCCGTTCGGCTTGACCATAACGCAATCGGTAAAGGTCCCGCCGGTATCTACTCCGATGACATAGGACAAGATAGACCTCCTATTAGCGGTGTAGCGATTAGCCATTAGCGGTTAGCAATTAGCTGCTGGACTCGGTACTACAGGCGTCTGCCTGCGTGACAACGTTTTTATACTTAAATCGGTTTTGCACGCGAGCACACGGATTTCCGGAAAAAAATAAGTCAGCAGTCTGACGGCAAGATGTAGCGGCGGGGTTGCCTCGTGGGGGGGGGGGTGGGCGCGGGAACCGCGCAGCTACGGACGAGCGGTGAGGTATGACAGGCTTTTTAGCCTGTCGCTGCAGGCTGGAAAGCCGGCGGTACCACCGCTACGCTGGGGCGGTGGTCTTCAGATGCGGAGCAGGAGCAGGACCCAGGCCGCCCAGAATCCGGCGGGGAGTTTCTTGAATTTTGCGCTCTTAGTCATATCTCATCAACAGGGTAGAAAACTATACACCCAATCCTCCAATTTTTCAAATTCCGAATCGTTCGTCGTACGTGTTTCTTCCTGCCCCGATCTCTGGCGGTTATCGGTTGGCGATTAGCAATTAGCTACTAGCGATTAGCGATTAGCGATTAGCAATTATATGTAGCGTCATAAATCATTGCGTATAATGAGTCAGCGGATTATAATGATC
>CAZFEA010000046.1:0-13299 GCA_964518085.1 uncultured Dehalococcoidia bacterium | reverse complement strand
ACAACTTCAACTGCCTGATACCCTTCGATGAGGAGCACAAAGACCCGGTATCATCCGGGGTGGATGCCTGCGTCAAGGTGAAGGTGTATAAGGCGTAGCGCTACGTCCCCCTTTCGCGAAAGGGGGATACAGGGGGATTTCCCCCGAGTGCTCAAAAAATCCCCCTTGGTCCCCTTTTTCAAAGGGGGAGACCTGGGCACTAAGGAGAAGCTGACATGTCCGAGACCATAACCAAGAAGGCTGTTTGCGCCATGTGCCATGCCCGGTGCCGGCTGGCGGTCACCAGCCGGGACGGTTGCCTGGTGGACATCGAAGAAGACAGTTCCTTCCCACGGGCGGGCAAGGTCTGGCCCCCGGTCAAGGCCTGCCTGCGACTTCGCGGCGCCAGGGAATGGATGTACCACCCCGACCGATTAAACTACCCGCAAAAAAGGGCCGGGGAAAAGGGCGCCGGCAAGTGGCAGACCATATCCTGGGACCAGGCCCTGGATGAGATCGCCGGACGGCTTGACGGGCTGCGCAAGAAGCATGGCCCGGAGACCCTCGCTTTCACCAATGGAACCGGGCGCATCATGTCAGAGTACACCGTCCGCTTCGCCAACCTGTTCGGCACCCCCAACCATACCGGCAGCGGCCTGGTGTGCCATGGCCCCATCGCCGTCATCGCCCAGGCCATGTGCGGCTGGGCGCTGCGCCACCGCACCGGCCTGACGATCGAACACGGCGGCAGAGGCCCGCTGACAAAGTGCATCATGCTGGCGGGCATCAATCCCGCCCAGAGTGTCGCCCGGCTGTGGAACTCGGTCCGCCACTGCCGCGAGGCCGGGGTCAAGGTGATCGTCATCGATCCCCGCCGTACCGAGACTGCCGAACTGGCCGACATCTTCCTCCAGTTGCGTCCCGGGACCGATTATGCCCTTTTCCTGGGCATGATCAATATCATCATCAAAGAAGGGCTTTACGACAAAGAGTTCGTCGCCAAGTGGACGCACGGTTTCGACCGGGTGACTGAGAAAGTTGCCCCTTACACCCTGGAGAAGACCGCGGCCATAACCGGGGTTCCGGCGGAACAAATTGCCGCCGCCGCCCGGATGTATGCCGGCAATACACCGGCCCTGTTCCCCCATGGGATGGGCACCGAGCACCTCCAGGACGCCACCAGCGCCATCCAGGCCAGGCTGATTTTGACTGCCATCTGCGGCAACATCGATGTTCCCGGAGGCGAGGCCATGTCCGGCCCCAACCGGCACTGGACCACCGCGCCAGAATTCAGCCTGGAAAATACCCTGGGCGCCGAACAGAAGGCCAAACAGATAGGCTCCGACCGCTACAAACTCCTCAGCTTCGAGGGCCGGGACCTGATACAGTCCCACATAAAGAAGAAGTGGAGTGTGGCCTGCGGGGTGGCCCCGCCCTGCGCCATGGCCCATGCCCCGACAGTATACCGCGCCATGCTCACCGGCAAGCCTTACCCGGTCAGGGCGGCCTATACCATGAACAGCAACCCCATCGTGACTATGCCCAACTCCAGGCTCATCCATCAGGCCCTGAAATCCCTGGACCTTTATGTGGTGGCCGACTTCTTCATGACGCCCAGCGCCGAGCTGGCCGACTATGTATTGCCGGCAGCCACCTGGCTGGAGCGGCCGCGCATGTATGACAACGGAGGCGAGGACTCCGCTATCTACGGCGGGGAAGCGGCCTTGCCCGCCTCCATCCCCGACCAGTACGAACACCGGACGGACTATGAAATCTATCGCGGGCTGGCGATGCGCCTGGGATTCGGCGATTCCTTCCCCTGGAAGACCATGGAAGAGAGCTTCGATTACCGCCTCCGGCCCATGGAAATGACCTTCAAGGAATTCATGGCCAGGAAGAACGGCTACGAGTTCCCGCCCGAGTCCTACCGAAAATACGAGACCATGGGCGGCTTCGGCACACCCACCGGAAAACTGGAGCTCTATTCGACCATCATCGAAAAACTGGGCTATGAGCCCCTGCCGCCTTACCAGGAGAGCTTCGAGAACCCGGTCAGCCGCCCCGACCTGGCAAAAGAATACCCGCTGATGCTCATCACCGGCGGACGCTTCCAGTGGAACTTTCACAGCGAGTATTTCCAGGTAAAATCGGTCCGGCAGAAGCACCCCGAGCCTCTGGTGCAGGTCCATCCCCAGACCGCCGCCAGTCTGGGCATCAAACAGGACGACCAGGTCTGGATCGAAGGTCCAAGGGGAAAAGTGCGCATGAAATGCCAGTATTTCGACGGCATTGACCCGGGGGTGGTCCACGCCGAGCATAGCTGGTGGTTCCCCGAGCTGCCCGGGGCGGAGCCTTCGCTGCACGGGGCCTTTGATTCCAACATCAACGTGCTTACCACCGACGAACATTGCGACCCGGTCCATGGCGGCTGGCCGCTGAAGACCGGGTTGTGCAAGATATACAAGTAGCGGCACGCTGCCTCTCAGACCGTAGCGGCACGCTGCTGCGTGCCTGAAGGCGACAGGCATCAGGTAACAGGTAACAGGGACCCACAGGCAGGGCCGCCTGTGGTACCGGTATTTTCGGAGCAAACCATGTCCCCACAGGCGAGGACGCCTGTGGTACCATCTCGAATTTGGTCTGACAAGGAGACGATGATGTTTAAATTGAGACTTCACCTGGCCATCCTGCTCGCATCCGCGGTGACGCTGGCCGCCTGCGGCCAGACTTCCGTTTCCCCGCCGGCCAGCCCGGCTCCAGCGAAACAGGCCGGCCCCGCCGGGCCCTCATTGAAGACTGAATGGGACAAGACGGTGGCAGCGGCCAGACAGGAGGCAGCGGTGACCATCTATACCTCCGCCGGCCCCGGCCAGACCAGCGCCCTGCGCCAGGGCTTCCAGCAGGCCTACGGCATCAGTGCCGAGTTCGTGGCCGGCCGCGGCGCAGAATTGCGGGAAAAACTTTTCCGGGAGAGGTCCGCGGGACTGTACCTGGCCGACATCTACCTCATGGGCGCGTCGGGGATGATTGTAGACCTCAAACCGGTCGGCGCGCTTGATCCCCTCAAGCCCCAACTGGCGCTGCCGGAGGTGGTAGACACCAAACTCTGGTACAACAATGCCCACATCTACCAGGACAAGGAGCGACAGTACGTCATCGGCTTCACGTTCTTCCCCGAAGCACCAGTGGTGGTCAACAGCGAGCAGGTCAAACCCGGAGACATCAAGTCCTGGGACGACTTGCTGCATCCCCGGTTTAAGGGCAAGATCGTCATCAATGACCCGACCACCACCGGCTCAGGCCAGAAGATGTTTCAGATGGCGGCGAAATCAAAGGGATATGGCTTCTTCCGGGAACTGGTCAAGCAGGAGCCGGTGGTCATCCGGGACCTGCGGCAGCAGACCGAATGGGTAGCCCGGGGCAAACATGCCGTCCTGCTGGGGCCGCAGAGGTCCGCCGTGGCTGAATTGATGAACGCCGGCGCCCCGCTGAAGTACGTTTCGCCTTCCGACGGGGGCTATGCCGGCGCCGGCACGGGCAACATGAGCCTGATCAACAAGGCAGCCCACCCCAATGCAGCCAGGGTGTTCATCAACTGGCTTCTCAGCAGGGAAGGCGCCACTATTTACAGCAAGAATTTCCTGATACAGAGCGCCCGGCTGGACGTCCCCACCGACCACCTCGACCCGCAGATGGTCCGCGAGCCCGGGGCCGTCTATTCCAACAGCGACGACGAGTCCATCGCCCTCGACCGCGATGCCGTGGTTAAAGAAGCGAAGGCCATCCTGGGCCCGCTGATCAAGTAGGTATGAAAATGTCATTGCGAGGAATCCCTTCGCTTGCGAAGGGTGCCGAAGCAATCCCGCCATTTCGGTACGACGGGCTTTCCAGCCTGTCGCAGGGCACGCGTCCGCCTGAGGCGGGTGCCACTACGGGTTGTTGAGCGCTCCCTGACGGGATTGCTTCGCTATGCTCGCAATGACATTTTTTCAGTACCGGAAGAACGCCGCTGCCGGCTTACTGTCGGGCACGTCCTCCGGTCGCACGGCGAAAACATCGCCCCGGTTCAGCAGCGTGTGGACTGCCGCCAGGTCGAGCAAGTCGCCGGCCTCCGCCTGTCCGTCCGGCATTATCCTGACCTCACCTGTCTCGGGAGCAAAGCTCCCCCCGATGCGGGATGCCAGGGACACAAAAAGGGCATTGACCCGCCCGTTATATGCCGCGGGAACGATATCCTGGACCTCGTTTGACGCCCGTGGCGTTCCCCGGGCCTCGCGGTAACGCAATGCCTTTTCCTCATATCGCCTGGCAAAATAGGCTTCGGCTATCGCCCACCCCAGCCGGTGCAACTCCTCGCAACTGACCCCGTCGGGGTTTCCCTGGATACCCCGTTCCAGCAGATGAGGATAGGTATTGGCTTCGCGGTAAATCGGATGGTAATAGTCCACTGCCGCCAGCACCAGCGGCGATTGCTCCATGGCCAGCATCTTGCTCAGGGCGCGGTCGACCCGCTGGAAATGCTCCAGGACTTCCTTCTTGGTATGCTCGGCGCCCATGGTTTGACCATGAAATATGGGGGCAAATCTTCCGGTTACCGATGGCTCCGCGGGGTGAAACCCCATACCTTTATATCGTTCCCGTTCTTCGTATTCCATGAGATGAATGACGGCCTTGGGTACGTCCTCGATGTCGATTTCGCAGGCCGTGTAGCGGGTGCACTGCAGCAGCCGGAAGTCTTTCTGGCTGATGGCCAGCACATAGAACTGGCCGTCCGCGGTGAGCAAAGGTAGAAGCGGCTTGACGAAGAACCGGCCGCCAACAACGGCCATCTCGTCCAGGACCATAGGCAGCCGGTAGCGGCGGAACAAATTGCCGGAGGCAAAAATCGCCAGCCCTTCGCGTTGATGCCGCCAGAACTCATCATCGGGCAGCAGCGCCTCGACCGGGGCCAGGATCTGCCGGACTATCCTGGGCTTGTTCCCCAGGTTGACAAGCCGCTCCCCGGCTTCCCTGATCAGGTTTTGCAGCCTGATCGGGTCCTGTTTACTCTCGATCTCAGCCCGCGGATGGGCCGGCATGTATATTGAAACGCACGGACCTTCCACATTCTCCACCAGGGTCCGTATCTCATTACTGGTCAATAAAGCCATCATGACCTCCTTTCGCGTAACCGCCGGGGCAACCCTCGCGGTTGCCCCGGGCCGTAGGAGCGAACCTGTGTGTTCGCTCGCGGGCAAGCGCCAGACCTGCCCCTATGGCTCTATTTTATTGTGCCTCTTTCTTCCAGACAATATGTATTAATACATATGCTCATTCAGGCCATAAGCTGTTATAATCGAGTGCGGGTAAATCAAAATCGGGAGGCGTCTATGGGTACCTTACGGCTAATTTCTCACGGAAGTGAAAGGTTCAAAGACCGGGCGGAAGCGGGGCGGATGCTGGCCGACTACCTGACCGAGTTCAAGGGCAAGAACGCTGTCGTCGTGGGGATTCCCCGGGGCGGTGTGGTAGTGGCTCGCGAACTGGCGCGCGCCCTCGACGCTGAACTTGATGTCGTCCTGGCCCGCAAGCTGCGTACGCCGGGACACTGGGAACTGGCGATGGGATCGGTGGCCGAGGATGGGAAGATATTTCTCAACCAGTCGGTAGTCCAGGAACTGAGCATCAGCAGCGCGGCCATTGAGCAAGAGCGGCAGCTCCAGCTTGCCGAGATCGGCCGGCGGGCAACACTCATGCGCAAAGTGCATCCCAAGATACCACTTAAAGGGCGGATCGTGATCGCCACCGACGACGGCGTGGCCACCGGGGCGACCACCCAGGCCGCCCTCTGGAGCCTGAGACAGGAACATCCCGAAAAACTCATCGCCGCCATTCCTGTCGGGTCCCCTGAAAGCGTGACCAGGTTGTCGGCCGATGTGGATGAAATGCTCTGTCTTCGCGCGCCGCCGTTGTTTTTTGCCGTGGGGCAATTTTATGTCAACTTCCAGCCCGTCGAGGACGATGATGTCCTGGCGATACTCAAGGAAGAACAGGAACAGAAAGTAGGAAGTAACAAGGAGAAAGGGGAAAGGGAAAAGGCGACACCGGTATCACAGGCGTCCCTGCCTGTGAGGGCGGGATGAGCAGCAAGACCGGTATCACAGGCGGCCCTGCCTGTGTGGGCTGGATGTGCAGCCAAACCGGTACCACAGGCGGCCCTGCCTGTGTGGGCCGGGTTTCTTGGAACTTGTTACTTGATACTTGTTACTTCTATTGGAGGGAGGAAACACCGTGGCCAAAGCTCAAATGCGGATCAGCCTCAATGAAGAAATGGATATCGTCATCCCGGCGGGAAATGTCAGTCTTTACGGGGACCTTTATGTCCCCGAAGGCTCTACGGGGATTGTTCTCTTCGCCCATGGCAGTGGCAGCAGCCGGAAAAGCCCCCGCAACCGGCACGTAGCCGGCATCCTCCAGCAGAAAACCCTGGCTACCCTGCTATTCGACTTGCTGACCATCGAGGAAGAAGCCCAGGACCTCATCAGGGGCCATTTGCGCTTCAATATCAAATTTCTTACCGACCGCCTGGTGGATACCACCGACTGGATGCTGTCCAACGACGAGCTGAAAAATTACAAGATCGGCTATTTCGGGGCCAGCACCGGCGCCGCTGCGGCCCTGGTAGCCGCGTCGCTGCGGCCCGATGCCATCCATGCTGTCGTTTCCCGGGGCGGACGGCCGGACCTGGCCAAGGAGGCGCTGGCGAAGGTGAAGGCGCCAACGTTGCTGGTGGTCGGGGGCCATGACTATCCGGTTATCACCATGAACCGCGAGGCCCTGGCCCAGGTCCGGGCGGAGAAGGAACTGGTTATTGTGCCCGGGGCTACCCATCTTTTTGAAGAACCGGGCGCCATGGACGAAGTCGCCCAACTGGCGGCCAACTGGTTCGACCGCCACCTTAAGTGATCTAAGATTTAAGATTCAAGATTTAAGATTCAAGATTTAAGATCATGGCAGGATTATCGGACAGGGATATGCAAGATTACCGCTATTTCTTTTCCCTTTTCCCTTTCGCCTTTTCCCTTTTCCCTCACCTGTCACCTGACGCCTGTTACCTGATACCTGATAATGCTTGATTTGCTCCCGGCATTTCTTCAAACCTTTGTCCCGCTTTTCATGGTCATAGACGCGCTGGGAAACCTGCCTTTTGTTATGGCGCTCAGCGAGGGCCTGTCCGAGCATGAACGCAAGGCGTTTGTGCGTGTCGCGGTTCTCACCGCGGCCATCGTGGGACTCGCCTTCCTGTTCCTGGGTAAGATCGTACTGGACCTGATGGGCATTTCCGGGGGGTCGTTTGCCATCGCCGGCGGACTGATCCTGCTGATACTATCGGTCAAACACCTGACCACGGGAAAAATGGTTGAGGCCGTCAGGGAAGAAGTGGTAGCCGTTGTTCCTATCGGTACGCCTCTCACCGTAGGCCCGGCGACGATAACCACGTTGCTGTTGCTGACCGACCAGTTTCCCATTTACATGGTGCTTTTCTCCTTTGTCCTGAATATCCTTATTACCGGGCTGGTTTTTTCCATGGGCGGAAAGATCGCCGGGTTCCTGGGACAGGGCGGCCTCAAAGCAGTCTCACAGATTACCAGTTTGCTTCTGGCGGCTATCGGCGTCAGCATGATCGTCCGCGGCATGAGCCTGGTTGGAGCGCTGCCGCTGGCACGTTGATCTTTGATCTTGATTCGGGAGAGCGAAAAATGTTCAAAAAGATCCTGGTCTGCCTTGACGGTTCCGGCCTTGCCGAGCAAATCCTGCCCTATGCCACCGAGCAGGCGTTGTGCTGCCGGAGCACAGTGGTGCTTATGCGCGTTTCGGTGATCCCCGAAGTGGTCACGCCGGCCATACCGGGATACGGTCCCTCTGTCCTCAGGCCAAGCCAGAGCGCCATGGCCAGGGTGGAACAGGAAGAGGAGAACGCCGGAACCTACCTCGAGGGCCTGGCGCAGCCCCTGCGCGGCAAGGGTCTCGAAGTCGAATGCGTGCCCATCGCCGGCACCCCCGGCGAAGTTATCGTCTCCTATGCCGAAGAGCAGGACGTAGAGCTTATTGCCCTGGCCACCCACGGCCGGGGTGGCCTCGGCCGCCTCGTTTTCGGCAGCGTGGCCGACTACGTCCTGCGCAAGACCGGCAAACCGGTCCTCCTCATCAAGCCCCGATAGGGGGTTACTGAGTTATTGAGTGATTGGTTTCCCCACCATCGTTTCGTAGCGGCGCGGTCTCCGCGCCCGGTTCCGCCCCGGCGATGTGACCTTGCGGCTACGGCAAGAGTTCGGTTAGACCTCCCCGGGCCATTACTGGTATAATCCTCGGTGCTCCTTTAAAATCATGGCTCACAGGCACGGCGGCCTGTGATACCGTTTTCCGACACTGAGATGAAAGGGGAAACAGAGATGACAACCGGTGAACGAAGCCGCACCAGCCGGGCAGCCTCCACCGCCCTGGCCGACAAACACGGCATCACCCTGGTGGTCAATGGCGAGCGCTACGACCTGGAAATCGGCGCCCAGCCGGACCGGGTTCGCCCGGCAGATACCCTGGCCCACACGCTGCGAGAGAACCTGGGTCTCACCGGCACCAAGATAGGCTGCGACCACGGGGCCTGTGGCGCCTGCACCGTCATCATGGACGGCAGGCCGGTCCTTTCCTGCATGACCCTGACCGTGGAATGCGACGGAAGAAACATTACCACCATCGAGGGCCTCGAAGACCTGAAGACCGGACGGCTTCATCCCTTGCAGCAGGCCTTTGTCGACAACACCGCCTTCCAGTGCGGCTTTTGCACCCCGGGAATGATCCTGAGCAGCAAGGCGCTGCTGGACGCCAACCCGTCCCCGACCGAGGACGACATCAAGGAAGCCCTGGCGGGGAATTTCTGCCGCTGCGGGAGCTGGTACCTGGTGATCAAGGCCATCAAGGAAGCCGCCGCCAGGGCAGTCTAAGCAGTCTAAACAGTCTAAACAGTCAGTAGCGGCACGCTGCGCGTGCCTCAGTCGAATGGTCTAAGAAAATCGCCTTATTCGTGTCTATTCGTGTCAATTGGTGTTCATTCGTGGTTCCTCGTCACCCCGTTTATTACATTTTGATTTGTCATTTTGATTCTTGATTTTGTGGAAACTGTCATGGCTACTACTTACAGGCATATCGGCAAAGCAACACCACGGAAAGACGCGCGGGATGTGGTCACCGGCAAAATACAGTACATCGATGACATGAAGGTCCCGCGCATGCTCTATGCCCGGGTACTGAAAAGCCCCCATCCCCATGCCGAGATCACCGGGATCGACACCTCTCGCGCCAGGGCGATGGGCGGCGTCCGGGCGGTGGTGACCCACGAGGACGCCCCTCCCTGGCGGGGCGGCACCCCTCCCCACCGCCGCATCCTCAACAAACGGGTGCGCTTCGTCGGCGATGCCGTGGCCCTGGTGGCCGCGGACAGCCTGGAAATAGCCGATGAAGCCCTGGGACTGATATCTGTCGAGTACCATTTGCTGCCCCCGGTCTATGACGTCGAGGAGGCTATGAAGCCGGGGGCGCCCCAGTTATACGAAGAATTCCCCGGCAATATCTTCCCCCGCGGCGCGCCCGAGTTCGGTCCCAAAGCGCTGCAGCAGATAGTGCTGGGCGATATCGAACAGGGTTTCCGCGAAGCCGACGTGATCGCCGAAGGGACATGCGCCTACGAGAACCTCCCCAATCCCCTCCCTCCCGAGCCCCCGGGCCTCATTGCCCGGTGGGAGAATCCCAACCAGTTGACGGTATGGATATCCTCCCAGTCATCCTGCATGAACCGGCTGGTGGCCCAGCCCTTCATGGGGCTGGTCGACGTCCGGGCTATCAGCGCCCAGTGCGGCGGCAGCTACGGCACCAAGAACGGCAACCTGATGCAGATCGGATGGGCTGCCGCCCTGGCAAAGGTTACCGGCAGGCCGGTCAAGCTATGCATGACCAAGGAAGAGCATTTCACCACCTATACCGTTAGACTCGGTTCCCGCATCCATGCCAGGGTCGGCATCAAGAAGGATGGCGCCATCACTGCCATCTCCGGGCAATGGCTGGTCAATGCCGGCGCCGCTTCGGAGACGGCCCAGGGGATGGTGGCCGTAGGCTGCGGCGAGGCCCAGGTAGCCCTCCGCTGCCAGAATTGGGACCTGCAGCCCCACGTCGTCTGCACCAACCGGAACCCGTCGGGTGTCGTCCGGGGCTTCGGCGGACAGGAACTGAAGAGCGCCTTGATGCCGCTGGTCAGCCGGGCGGTGGAGAAAGCGGGCCTCGACCCGCTGGAATTCTACAAGAAAAACTTCGTCAAGGCCGGGGACAGCTATTTGTGGCGGGACGGCATCTGGTGGACATGCCGTGGGATAGATTACACCAGGGCCATGGATAAAGGGGCCGAGGTCTTTGGCTGGAAAGACAAGTGGAAGGGCTGGGGCAAGTCTACCTCGGTAGATGGCCCCCGGCGCACGGGCGTGGGCGTCGGCATCCATGGCAACGCCGATGTCGGCGAAGACCCTTCCGAGGCCTATGTCCGGCTGAATCCCGACGGCACCGCGGTCATATCGGTATGCGCCTCCGAGTCAGGCATGGGCCAGCGCAGCTCACTGTGCAAGATGGCCGCCGAAGTCCTGAATATCCCCCTGGAAAAGGTGAACATGAGCCCTCCGGACACCCTGGTGAACCCCTTTGAATTCGGGCTGGTGGGATCCCGCGGCACTTATGCCGTGGCTTCGGCGGTGATCAATGCCGCCGAGGATGCCCGCAAGAAGCTGTTCCAAATGGCGGCGCCGGCCCTGGGGGCAAAACCGGAAGACCTGGACACCAGGGATGGCTACATATTTCCGGTCTACAGCCCGGAAAAGCGGATCCCCTGGAGGCGGGTGCTGAGCATCTTCGCCACCCTGACCGGCGAAGGGCGGTTCCAGACCGACTTCTCCCTGCCCAACTTCATGATGGTCTTTGCCGAGGTGGAAGTGGATACCGAGACCGGCAAGGCCGACCTGCGGAAGATCGTTACCGCCACCGACTGCGGGCAGATCATCGACCCGCTGGTGCTGGAAGGGCAGCTTCACGGCTCCCTGGGCGCCGCCGGGACCGATACCGCCCTGTTTGAAGAGACCATCATAGATGCCCGCACCGGAAGGATCGTCAACGGCAACATGATCGACTATAAATGGCGCACCTATCCCGACCTTCCGGAGTTCCAGACGGTAGCCCTGGAAACACCCATTCCCAGCCATCGTTTCCACGCCCTCGGCGTCGGAGAGATATCCACCGCGCCCGGTCCGGCAGCGGTGCTAATGGCGGTCTACAACGCCACCGGCTACAAGTTTAGCGATTATCCCATGACCCCGGCCAAGATACTGAAAGCCCTGGAATCTTCTCGGGGAAGGCGGTCACCCTAGATGCCCGATCAACCGATGGCTGAGGTTTTCGGATTTCCAATAGATAATCTGTCCGCCGCTGCCTCAAGATACCGCAAGCTGAAGCTATGTCCTTTCAACAACAAGGTTCCCAACTGCACCAAGGACAAAGCGGACAATCCTTTGGGGGTTTGCAGCGTGTTTCGCAATGAGCACCCGGCGGTAACCTGTCCGATACGTTTTCGCCAGGACTGGCTCATCGCCGAGGATGCCGCCGGCTTCTTTTTTCCCGAAGGCGCTTCCTGGACATCGCTTACCGAGGTCCGGCTCAATGACAGGAATGGCTTCAGCGCCGGAAACATCGATATTGTCCTCGTGGCCTACGACGATTGCGGTAAGGTGACTGATTTTGGCGCGCTGGAAGTACAGGCGGTATATATCTCGGGCAATGTTCGAGTTCCTTTTGAATATTACATGAAAAGCCCCAAGACCCGTGCACACATGGATTGGCGAAAACATGCCAACTACCCCCGTCCCGACTATCTCTCTTCCAGTCGCAAGCGTCTGGCTCCCCAGCTTATTTTCAAGGGGGGTATTCTAAATGCCTGGAAGAAGAAAGTAGCCGTTGCCCTTGACGAGGGATTCTTTTCCACTTTGCCGGCCCTTCACGCGACGGACCCCGCCCACGCCGATGTGGCGTGGCTCATCTATGCCCTGGATCTTGACCGGGCGGCCAAAAAGTATCTGCTAAAGAAGCAAAGAATTGTATATACTGTATTTGGAGAGTCATTGGCCCGAATAAACCAGCCTGATATCGGAGAGCCGGGGGAGTTTATCGAGAAGCTCCAGGAAAAGCTCGATGAAAAGCTGGAAGGCAATGCCCCTGATACCCAAACTATTGACATGGTAACGTAAATGCATCAGTTGCAGCTTCTTGACCTGCCCGCCCCCCGGCGGGTTGTCAATGTCGCATCGGTGCCCCAGAGAAGCCCTTTTCGCTACCCTGGCGGCAAGACGTGGTTAATACCGCAGATCAGGCGCTGGTTTGATAGTTTCCCCCGCAGACCAGACTTGCTGGTTGAACCGTTCGCCGGCGGGGCCATTGTCGGCCTGACCGCAGCGTTTGAGAGACTGGCGGACCGGGTTCTCCTGGTCGAACGCGATGAGCAGGTTGCCAGTGTGTGGCATACCCTGCTCAATGGCGAGGCCGAATGGCTGGCGGAACGAATATTGAATTTTAGGGTTACCAAGGAATCTCTTACATTGGAGACCTCTCGCGACGACGGTTCCCTGCGTGAGAGAGCATTCAGAACTTTGTTGAGAAACCGAACCAGTCACGGCGGGATCATGGCTCCGGGAGCTGGCCTCATAAAATATGGAGAGAATGGGAAGGGGATCGCTTCCCGCTGGTATCCGGAAACCCTGGCGCAACGCATCCGTAATATCGGAAAGATCAGGGATCGAATAGAGTTTGTTGAAGGTGACGGCCTGGAAGCGATGCGCCGGCACGCAGCGCAGTCAAACGCCGTTTTCTTTATCGACCCGCCCTATACAGCCGCCGGAAAGAGGGCTGGCACACGCCTCTACACCTACAATGAGCTGGACCATGAAGCATTATTTATACTGGCAGGTACTTTGCAGGGGGATTTTGTAATGACCTATGATAATGCGGATGGTGTCAGGCTAATGGCTGCCAGACACGGCTTTGACGCGCTTGCCATCCCCATGAAGAATACGCATCATGCCCAAATGGACGAGTTAATCATAGGCAGGAACCTCGCCTGGGCGAGGTAATTGGAACCATGGTCAATTGAAGGAAGGGACCAGGCCTTCGGCCCCTTCCTTCGCCTGGCGTCTATTTCCTGGTGGGCGCGGGACCGCAACCACAGCCGCACCTGGTCTGCGGGGTCGCTACCACAGG
>CAZFEA010000045.1:0-13324 GCA_964518085.1 uncultured Dehalococcoidia bacterium | reverse complement strand
ACCACGGCTTCCTTCACTTCCCAGCTCTGGCCGGCATTCCTGGTATTCAGGGTTGTCCCGGCATCGCCTATGATCCATCCATTAACACCGTCAACAAACCGGATATCACGAAAAGTGCGGGGCGACGGCAAATTGACCCTGGTCCATGAGGCGCCGGCGTCATTGGTCTCAATGGCGTTTCCCATTTCCCCCACGGCCCATCCCTTCGCTTGCGAGGCGAAGCTGATGCCAAACAAAGTCGAAGACACGGCCACAGCCGGCTGGATTATCCAGGTCGTTCCCCCGTCGCTGCTCCGGATGAATTGCCCGGCAGTGCCTGTTATCCACAAATTATTCACGTCGACAATGGTCAGGTTGGTAAAATCGCGGTCCGTCCCGACAATCTGGCGGGTCCACGTGCCGCCGCCGTCGGTGGTCCGCAGCATCGTCCCGCTATTCCCAACGACCCATCCGGTATTGATATCCTTAAGCTCTACATCTCGAAGTACGGCCGCAATACCGGTTTCGAGCTTGCTCCAGGTGCTCCCGCCATCCGCGGTGCGGGCGGCAAACCCGTTGTCACCAACCACCCAGCCGTCCTGTGGGGAGATAAAGAAAACGCCCTTCAGATTGGTGGCAATTGCGGTCGACAGCACAGTCCAGTTAGCGCCGCCGTTTGTCGTTCGTAGCACGACGCCTCCGTCTCCCACCGCCCAACCGTTCCTCGCATCCAAGAAATATACCCTCGCCAGATTCCGGACGGTGCCGCTGTCCTGGCGTTCCCATTTTTCCACAATTGCCGCCATGGCCCGGGGCGCCGGCATCAAGAACGGGTAGACTATGCTCAGAAAGAGACTAATAAGGATGGCCCCGGTAACCAGGTTCTTGAGGGACTTCTGGAAACTGATTTTTCCCATGTGGTGTTCTCCGATTTTCCGAATCAGTGGGAACCGCGTAGCGGCGAGGTTTCCTCGCAGGGCATGGCTGATTGCTAACAATCTATCTCATATGAAGCTGAAAATCAAGAATATCATTGTCTCAACACAAAACTGTCGTCTCTCAGTCCGGCCAGATACTGAGCCATCGCCAGGGAATCAACTATGGTGATCCTGTCTCCACTACCACCGTCGTGGCTTATGCTCGCCGCGTTAAGCAGGTTGATCTCCGAGTCTTCTCTCAACCCGGCAAGGTACTGCGCCACAAAAAGCGAATCGGTAATATCGGAGTTATTCCGTCCTCTCGCCGCGCCCCGTCGAAACGACAGGCTTGATGGCTCCTCCTCTTCCATCTCAGTGTCATCGTCACCTTCGGTAATAGATTGCAAACTCAAGACTATTTCCATAAAGGCATCTTTGTTTCCAGTTAAACGCGGCACCAGCTTGGCCAGCCTGGTCGCGGCCTCGTGTTTTGCCGGAACGCGGCTGCTTCCCTCGACCACAGCTTTGCCCGGGGTGCTGCTAATTGTAGGATCGTTGAAATTATTGCCACCCTTCCGCCCCGCCAGAATCGAGACACCCCCGGGAGCGGTTACTTCGCCCCGAAAACTGGTAATTCCCTTGTTGGGCTTGATCTTGGCGCCGGTCCCCGGGTCGGTAATGTCGGTGATATCGATGGGAAGGACAATGACACCGTCCTCGTCACGCTCGACCTTGAACTGCTTTTTCACTCTTAGCTTGTCTACCTGGATAAGATTGGTCCTGGTTCGCGTATCGGCGCCTGCAGGATTGGACGCCTTCAAGGTAACCGTATATTTGCCTGCCCTATTGTAACGGTAGCTGGGATTTTGAGAACTGCTATCGACGGAGCCGTCGCCATTCAGGTCCCATTCCCAGCTTGCGATGTTCCCTTTCGATTCATCGGTAAAGTCAACGGTTAGAGGCGCCCGGCCCCGAATCTTGTTCGCGGAAAACCAGGCTTCCGGATTGTCGTAGGCACGCACATAGCCGGCGACGGTTTTTGTGCTGGCGCCCTGGGGGTTCTGCACAGCCAGTGAGACAGTGTAGTTTCCGGGGCTGGAATAGACATAGGCGGGATTCTTTGTATTGCTGTCAAATATGGAATCACCATTCAGGTCCCAGGCCCAGGAAGCTGGCGGCCCGGTGGAAAGGTCCATAAAATTCACCGCCAGAGGCACCTTTCCGCTAACCTGGCCGGCGGAGAAATCAGCGGCCGGCGGATCGAAAGCGGGCACTCCTTTGAGAATTCCTGAAGCCGCAACACCGTTTCCCTTATAGTCGGCCAGTATTACCACCTCCGTGAGCATCAGGTGGATTCCCCCGGTAAGAGCGGAAACGTTAATGGTTGCCAGGTGCACATTCCCGTGAGGCGCCGGGCGTGAGGAATGATAGGAGTTCAATTTCAGAACACCCGTGGAATTAGACAGGCCGGGACCGGAACCTATATTGCTCGTGGGCAGGTCACTGAATGGCGCCGGTCCACCGGAAACCGAATTGATGACCAAGTTCTGGTGGTCGAAGAAGATCCTCAAGTCATATGCCGCAAGGCCATCAGGCGCCGCTACATTCCTGGCAACAATCTTGACGTCGCCGCTGTTGCCAGCCCCGATCCTCAGGATGCCGGCCATTTCCAGCACTACCTGTACCTCCGGCGCCGCTGCTGTTGAAGGCTTAGACACGGCGCCGGCAATGACCAGGCTACCAATCACCAGGACTGGAAGTACCGCTCTCAATAACATGTTCATCCTCAGATAAAGTTATAGAATGCGTCCCGCAGGCCCGCCAGCATTTGGGCAATGGCGAGAGCGTCCACAATGCTGATCGTCGATCCTGCGCTGGCGGAATCGTTCATCGGCGTTGCTGAATTCACCGCTGAAAGTTGACCCGCGCCTTCCCCGATGGTCCTCAGTTGAGCCAGATACTGGGCGATAAAGAGGGCATCAACCACGTTTACCACGGAGTCGTTGTTGGCGTCGCCCCGCTTGAAGGTCTTGATGGCATCAGCGTTTTGCGGCACGTTGCCGCCGCCGGTCCGGTTGATCGCATTGAACCGGAGGCCGATGTCATAGCCGAAATCTTTGTGGCCGATGATCCATGGATAAAACCGGAATAGCTCCACAGGGGGCTGCGGAGTTGACCCGGTCTGGCTGGCTGCGGCGGTACTTCTGGTGCCGCCAAGTGTGTTGAGACCAAGGGAGGGAGAATTGAAAGGAGCAACTCCGGAACCGGCCCTGAAGTTCACCGAGGTGCTATGGGTCATATGAGCATCATAAGAGCCGATGCCATCGGTGATAGTTACTGTAGCCGACGAATACGGATCAAGGAAACGGTTAATCTTCCCGGCCACGTACACATAGCCCCCGGCATCGATGCCCTGGCTGATGACTATCTCCGCCCTGTAGTCCTGGATGGATATGTAACCGGTCTTGCTGAGCGAATGATTACCCGCAGGATTGGAAACCGTTAGTGTCACGCTGTACTGGCCGCCGCTGGCGTAGCTCTTGGCCGGGTTCTGGGTATTGCTGAAGGTACCGTCGCCAAAGTTCCACGACCAGTTGGTGACATTGCCCGTCGACTGGTCGTAAAAATTGACTGCGGAGCCAGGACTGGTAACCGTGGGATAAGCCGAAAAGGACGCGGCCGGGATTGAGTAAACCTTTATTACCCCTGAGGCCGAGTTGCTCCCGGCCGGGTTGGTTGCCGTCAGGGTTACGTTGTAGTTGCCGGCCAAATTATAGGTTTTCGATGGGTTCTGCTCACTGCTGCTGGTCCCATCTCCAAAGGTCCATTGCCAGCCGGTGACGTTCCCGATTGAGGTGTCCGTGAAATTCAACGCCAGGGGAGTGACGCCGCTGAAGGTGGTGGCAGTGAAACTTGCCGCCGGAGGCGCATAGACGCTGACCGTTTGGGACAGGGAATTGCCGCCTGCCGGATTAGTGACCGCAAGGTTCACATTGTAGTTTCCCGCGGCAGTATATACCCTTGATGGGTTCTGCGCCGTGCTGGTGGCGCCATCACCGAACTGCCAGGACCAGGCCGTGGGATTGCCAGTCGAACTATCGGCGAAATTCACCGTAACCGGGACCACGCCGTTGACCGGCAACATCGTCCTGGTGAAATTAGCCGAAGGCATACTATATGTGCTCACCATCTGGCTCACCGAATGGCCGCTGGTAGCATTGCTTACCAGCAGGACGACCGGGAAATTGCCTGCTGAGTTATAGACCTTGCTCGGATTCTGAGCGGTGCTGGTCATGCCGTCCCCAAAGCTCCACCACCAGCTCTGGATATTGCCAACCGAAGTGTCGGTGAAGTCCACCGTCACCGGTACGATGCCGCTGGTCGGGGCTACATTCTTTGTAAAGCTGGCCACGGGAACGGCATTTACCGCCGCCTGGGCATTTATCAGTCCCCAACCGTAGATGTTATTCCAGCCCGCCGTTCCACCCTTGCGGACTGCGTTATCCTGAAGGTACTGGCGGACCTGGGCAGGGGTGAGGGCCAGGTTCCGGCTTAACATCAACGCGCCGACTCCCGCCGCCGAAGGGGTGGCCACGCTGGTACCCTGGATAATGAAATAGTCCGCCGGCCCGTTGGCCACTCCGGTATTGGAGATTACGTTGGACTCGGAATATCCGGGCCAGATGGGTACGTCCTTGTCTCTGAGAGAAATGATCATGCTGCCGGGGGCCACCAGATTCGGTTTGCCCGGAGACCCATTATCCACCCTTGGGCCACGGCTGCTGTAACCGGCTATGGCTGCCGGGGTCTGATCGGTAGAACGCGGATTACCCTTGTAATCGGTCCAGCTAGTGCGGGTCACATAGGCCCCCACGGCAATGGCGGAGTCCGCCTCGGCAGGGTCATTGATGGTATAATCACGATCGGCGACCTCGAAAATCACCGGGTAGGCGGAGGCGCTGGCCAGGTTGTACTGATCGTCATAATAAATGTGGAAAGACTGCGGGTAGGGTGAACTATTATTGACTTTGACATACCAGGAGGCGGTTCCGGGGGCGAGATAGTTGTTGGTACGGGATAACTCACTTTCGGTGCCCCTGGTGCTCTCGGCCCCGCGGTTGTTGGTCGAGGAAACCCGGCTGGCGTCTGAATTGGTACTGTAGAATTCCAGAGATAGATCGTTGCGCGTGCCCGGTCCGTCAAACCATACCAGGTTGAAAGCCAGGACGGTATTGTTGGTACCGGCGCTGACATTGACCCTGATGAAATCGGACTTGCTGCTGGCGGCCACCGTGCCCGAATAATGCTGTCCGACCAGCGCTTCGTTGCCCGCGGCGCCAAAGAACACCGCGCCCTTACCCGCGGCGTAATCCACCGCCTGGGACAACTCGCTGGTGCCATCATGGTAGGTGCTCCACAGGCCGTAGCTCATGCTGATGACCCTGGCATTGAAGACGTCGACAGCGTCCCGGATCGCCCCGACCATGGCTGCGGTAGTGGCCGAGGCATCGTCCCGCCCGATCTTGAGAAAGACCAGGCCGGCCTCGGGGGCCGTGCCCTTATACGTTGCCGGCCCCCCCAGGGATTGAGTGCCGCGCCCCAGGGCGGCCCCGGTGACGTGGGTGCCATGGCCGGTGACTGTGTTAGCTACCGAGCCATAGCTAATTGTCGGATAAAGGGAATAATCGGCCTTCGCCAGGGGAGTTGGAACGTCGGGGTGGGTAAGGTCCAAACCTGAGTCCAGCACCGCCACCCGCACCCCACTGCCGTAAATGCCGGAGGACCACACCGGATTGACATCCATAGCCACCGCCGCCTGGTCGTTCCTGGGCCTGCTTTTCGCCTCGGCGCTCTGGAGGAAGGTGATGTATTCCTTTCTTGCCAGCTCAGTTATCCCGGTGACCGGCATCTCGGCATACATGAAACCAGTTGGACCTGCCCCCGCCGGAGGAATCCACGAGTCTGGAAACAGTAATAGGCCCATTTCCTGGAGCTCGGAGGTCTGCGTGGGCGAAGGAAACCGTTCAAAATGGACGAACAATTTCTGGCGCGGGACTTCAACCGCCTCCATACCCCGCGGGCGGTTCTGACGCGCCTGGGCGAAGCGCTGGCTTTTTTCCTGTACCTGTGCGCCCAGCAGCGAGCTCACTTTGACGACTGGCGGGGGGGCCTGGGATTTCGCCGGCGACTGCCACCATTCACCCATACCCAGAACTAGCCCGGCGGCTATCAATAAGTTTATTAACCCGAGGACCGGACGCGGGTGCATATCATCCTCATTTCGGGCCCTTGGACTTGGAACCCCCCAGGGGCTGGCTCAGCTTTTCCGCCGTCTCGAGTTTGACCACATAATCCCTGGAAGCAAGGTCTCTCAAGACGTTCACCGGCATAGCAGCCAGCAAAAACCCGGTAGGCGAGCCGCCAGCCGGGGGAATCCACGAATCCAGGTATAGCACAACACCCATGGTGCGCATATCCTGGACCTGCGCGTCAGCCGGCAAGGATACCATATGTATAAATATACGTTGCAGAGGAATATTGGTTACATCCATTCCCATGGCCTGCATCTGCTCCCGTCTCTGAGGCGAAGGTTGCTTCATCTCCTGCTGCCTCATCTCAACCTGGGTCAATAAAGACGGCGTCACCTTGCGCATAGCCGTGTCATTGGGGGTCGCCGTAGCTGTCGCGCCCGGGTTGACCGGCGCACCGCAGCCAAGAAGCACGGTAGACATGAGCATAGTGCCAAGAAGGAAAGCATATTTTCTGGACATCGGAACGACTCTCCTGAATCTAGTGACCCCTAATACTGATTTAAGATAGTGAGACGGCTTTTATTATACACCCAACAGCTAATTTGAAAAATAATCTATTGCGTTATACAATGGCGCTTGATACCGGTCACCGGGCTACCACTGAGGTTAGATTGATGAACCAAGAAACCATCGAGAGAATTCTTAATAACATAGAAAAGGTGATCCTGGGAAAGAGGCAAGAGTTGGAACTCGCCGTCATCGCTCTCATATCCCAGGGGCATCTGCTCATCGAAGACGTGCCCGGAGTCGGCAAGACCACCCTGGCCAAGACGATAGCGAAGTCCTTTGGCTGCACCTTCCGCCGCATCCAGTTCGCCCCCGATCTGCTTCCCAGCGACATCACCGGCGTTTCGCTCTTCAACCAGAAGACGTGTGAATGGGAGTTCCGTCCCGGACCGATCATGGCCCAGATCGTCCTGGCCGACGAGATCAACCGCGCTTCGCCCAAGACCCAGTCGGCCTTGCTCGAATGCATGGAGGAACGGCAGGCTACGGTTGAGGGCACCACCCGCAAGATGCCGCGGCCCTTTTTTATCATGGCCACACAAAACCCTATCGAACGTGATGGCACCTTCCCGCTGCCCGAGGCCGAACTGGACCGCTTCTTGATGCAGATAAGGCTCGGCTATCCCTCCTTCCACGAAGAGATCTCGGTAATGGAAAAGCAGCAATTTACCCATCCCTTCGAGCAACTTGATCAGGTAGCCTCCGCCGAGGAACTGATCAACCTTCAGGAAGCCATTAAGTCAATATACGTCGACAACCTGGTGAAGGAATACATCGTCAAGCTGGTCGAAAGCACTCGTTCCCATCCTGAAGTCTACCTCGGGGCATCCCCACGGGGATCGCTCGCCCTTTTCCGGACTTCTCAGGCCAGGGCCATGCTGCTGGGAAGAGACTATGTGACGCCCGATGACGTCAAAACGCTGGCGGTTAGCACCCTGGCACACCGGCTGATGGTCAAGCCGGCTTTTCGTAATGATGGCGCAATCAGTGTGAATGAAAAGATAATCCGGGACATCCTGGACACACTGCCGGTGCCGGGGGGAACAGCGGAAAGAATAGCCGCCGCCCACTAGTCGAATGGCCTCTGAGAATACCGGTACCCCAGGCGTCTCCGCCTGTGGGGGAATTTATTTTCGGACTTGAATGAATGAGGCCTGGCAAGGCAACATCGTGGTAGCCCTGTTAAGAAAACTTGTTGTTCCCCTGGCATTTTTCCTTCTTTTGCTACTTGGGGCGCTGCTGAATGATTCGTGGCTGCTTTACCGCGCGGCTTACGTCCTGGGCCTGGCGGCGCTTTTCGGGCTCGTCTGGATACGGCTGAACCGCATAACCGGCGTCAAAGCCCATTTCGAAACCGCGGCAAACCAGATCCAGGCCGGCGACGAATTGGAAGTGACCGTTTCTCTCCGCAATTTCTCCGCCCTGCCCCGCTTGTGGCTCGAAATCACCTTGCCCTGGACAGCGAACGGCATGATATCCGCAAATGGACATGGACCACGGAGGCCGGCGACCACCGGCAAAGCGAGACAACCCGGCAATCACACCGGGCAGGAGGCAACCTTTGCCAGGGTTTTCTCAATGCGCGCCTTCGATGACCGGGACTGGTCATTCCATACTGCGCCGCTCCGCAGAGGCATTTATGACCTTGGACCCTTGACTGTCACCAGCAGCGATCCGTTCCGCCTGCAACGACGGAGCGGCCAGTTGGCAGACGCCAGGGAAATACTGGTCTACCCCAGAACCGAGGACCTGCCCCTTTTCGATGTTTATCTCGAGCAAAAGACCTCCCAGCACCGGTCCCGCGCTTCGTGGGACTTTTTCTCCTTTCAAGCTGCTGGGGTACGCCCGCATACCTACGGGGACAGTCTCAGGCATGTGCACTGGCCAAGCACCGCGCGGACCGGGAAGCTGATGGTCAAAGTGCTCGAAGCTTCGACCTCGAGCCAGTCATGGCTGGTGCTGGACATGCAGCAATACAGCCATTCCCCGGACGGGACATCGGAAGAGCAATTAGTCAGCGCGGCGGCGTCGGTCGGCAAACTACTGGTCCAGGCCGGGCTGACAGTTGGGCTTCTTTATTACGATGGGCAACGGTCCTCCCTTGCCCCCTCCCGGGGTACTGATCATCTTTGGGACATGCTGCGGTCCCTGGCCCGGGCCCGCGCCTCGGGACAAACTCCGCTGAGCGAGCTGGTCCGCGGAGAAATGCAGTTGCTCGGTTCAAGCCTTTCGACCATATTCTTCACCCCATCGGCCAGTCCGGAGCTGCTGCGAACCTTTCAGGAGATGAAACACCGGGGTTGGCCGATTCGGGTTGTGCTGGTTGATTCAAATAATGCGGGAAGCGACATGCCTGAAATGGAAGCTGGGCTTCGAAGGGAGAATATCCCGGTCTACCGGTTGGCGCCGGGGATGCCCCTGGCCGCGGCGCTGGTTGACGGCGTCGTTGCCAGCGAAGCGAAGCAATCCCGGCAGGGCGCACTCAACACGGGAGTGGGTTAAACAATGCGGGTGCAGCACACACAAGTAGGGGCGAGCCATGGAGCGGTAAGGGGCGCCGGCGGGGGCGGCTCGCCCGCCACAAACACGGTTTTCGGTCCAACTACTTCCCGTGTCCGGGAACTGACCGGCCTGGTCCTGGTATCCTTTGTCGCCCTGGCGGCGGTGAAGCTTTCCGAAGCCGCTGGCTGGATGGAGTTGCCCAGGCTGACACCGCTGTGCCTCGTTGCCCTGTTCACCTCGGCCATCCTGGCAAAAACTCGCATTCCGGCCGGGTTTAAATATGTCGTGGCTGCGGTCACCGGCAGCGCCACCGTTCTGGCCTTTGGCGCCAGCGCCATAGCCGAGGAAACATGGAGCGCAAAGGTAACGACACTGGCTAAACGCCTTGATGAGTGGTGGACGCTGGCGACGGCGGGAGAGACGGCCAAAGACAATTTGCCTCTGGTGTTGTTGCTCCTGGCGGTGATGTGGCTGATCGCCTACCTTTCGGTTTGGCTATTCCTGGTCCAGAGACGCAAATGGCTGGCCGTCCTTCCATCAGCGGCCTGGATACTGCTGAACGTGCGCTATGTGCCCCTGGCCACCTCGTCTTACTATGCGGTCTATATTGCCGCCCTTATCTTATTCCTGGTACATATCCGGCTTCGGGAAAGCTGGCGTCATTCCCAGCGCCTCATCTTTCTTGCCCTCCTCCTGGCCATAAGCGTCCCCATTCTGGCGGTTTCCTGGAAGATACCGCGAGTAGCCATTTCCTCCTACCTGGGCACCCTCAAGACTGAAACTGAAAGCAAATGGGGGCGGCTGGAAACGGCCTTCAACCGGTATTTTTCACCCAACCCCGCGGTGGAAACCAACGCCCCACCACCGGGGTCTCCGCTTCACACTTTTGGGCCTGAGATGGTTTTGAAAGGGAATCTAAATGTTCCCGAGAGCAGGGTCATGACTGTCAATTCCCCGGTTGCCGGATATTTCCGGGGCGCGACCTATGAGGTCTATACCGGTTCCGGATGGAAACAGATAGACCCCGCCGGCCCGGCCGTGGGCAGGCGATTGGACATCGTTGAAGACGATTACCAGATGCGCCGCCAGATCAACCAAACCGTGTCCGTGGGGTCCACCACCGATGTCATTTTCGCCATCGGCCAACCCCTCTCCACGAGCCTTACCGCGGTAGGTCTTTTCCCGACACCGATGAGCTTCACCATACCCCTCGATGGCAATCCCGCGCCGCTGAACCTGCCGCCGGATGTAAGAGTGGTGGCCCACGACCTGGCAACCTATTATGCTCAACGGGCACCGGGCGCCAAAAGGGGAGACCCGGGCAGGCCCAGCAGGCCTTCCACCCCCGGGTTCACCGTGCGCCGCCTGGTGCGCGACGGCGGAAACATAAAAGCAATAGAAATAGTCAGGCAGGAACCGGACATTCCCGATATACTCGGTCTGCGCAGTCCAATCGCCATGAAACCGGGGACGAAATACACTATCGTCTCTTCCCTTTCCAGCACCACTTATGTCGAGTTACGGGAGGCCGGTGAGAACTATCCTTCATGGATCACCGACCGGTATCTGCAGCTTCCAAAGAATCTGCCCGAGTCGGTGAAACAGCTTGCTTACCAGGTCGCCCAGCCGGCGGAGAACCCCTATGACAGGGCACTGGCGGTGGAAACCTATCTGCGCCAGCTCGACTACAACACCCACATAAAAACTCCGCCGGCTGACATGGACGTGGTTGAATATTTCCTTTTCCGGGCGCCGGAAGGCTACTGCAACTATTTTGCCACAGCCATGGTGGTAATGCTGCGCAGCGTGGGCGTGCCGGCGCGCATGGCGGTGGGCTTCAATAATGGCGAATACGACCTGGAACAGGAGGCATGGATAGTCAAGGAGTCCAATGCTCATGCCTGGCCCGAGGTCTACTTTCCCCAGTATGGCTGGGTTGAATTTGAACCGACACCCTCTCAGCCGCCTCTCGGCCATGAGCCGCCCTCTTCCATCCTGGAAGAAGAAGAACCGGAAATCGACTTCGCCCCGGAACCAGCCGAGGAAGAAGGCTGGGGCGCCAGGGAGACCGGCCTGTCTGTTCTGAGTACTATCGCCATGATGGCCCTGGTTGGAGTAGTCGCCTGGCACTTCACTCTGAGAAGACTTCCTTCACCCTCGAAGGTTTATGTCAAGATGCTGCGGCTTGGTTTTTTGGCCCGGATACGCCGGCGACCTTCAGAAACACCTCTGGAATACTCGCGAAAGCTTGCCGAGGAGCTTCCCGAACACGCCCGTGAGATCGAGACCATCGCCGGCATTTATACCCGGACAACCTTCGGCAAGAAAACGCTGGCCGTTGCCGAACACCAGCAACTGACCTCATCCTGGATCCGCCTCCGAAAAGCCCTCCTCCGCCGGGCATTCCTCAGTTATTGAGTTGTTAGTTATCGAGTTATAGAGAGACAAATGGAAGTAAGAGATCGGATCATTATTGATCCCAACATCCAGCACGGCAAACCCGTCATTCGCGGGACGCGAGTACCCGTTGCCCGCATTATCGCCGAACTCTCAGGCGGCATGGGCAGAGAAGAAATCATACGCGAATACGAAATATGCGCAGAGGATATTGCCGCCGCCCTCGCCTACGCCGCAGACCTGGTAGATGCTGACGAATTCCATCCGCTGCCGATGGCGTGAGAGCGGGCGATGCGCTTTCTTGTTGATGAGGACTTGCCCCGGCTAACGGATAGTCTGTTACGAAGTTATGGACACGACGCGACAGATGTACGCGACGTGGGACTTCGGGGAGCAAGCGACGCGAACATCGGCGCCTATGCACGAAGGCAAGGATTATGCCTGGTGAGCGGCGACATCGGTTTCGCCGACATCCGGACTTTTCCACCAGCCCAGTACTGCGGGATAATCGTCTTGCGCTTGCCAGCCCGGGCCACGTCTTTGACTATCCGGACCTTCCTGGAGGGTCTGCTCGCACAAACCGAGATAGTGAACCAGCTTGGGGGGAAGCTTGCCATCGTTGAGCCCGGGCGCGTCAGGATACGGAGGGGCTGATATGGGAGGAATAACCCTCACGGAACGAGAGTTAGCAATTTTGTCGCTATCTCGGGATACCTGGCCAGGAACAGCAGTTCATCCACCACCAGCGGCTTCTGGGCCTGAACGTTGGCATACCGCACCAGCTCCAGCACCCGTCCCGCCTCCACCGCATCCTTAAAACAGACCTCCATGCCACCCATGATGTGGCTGAAGCCGGATATGCCGCCATATTCGCCGGAGCAGATTATGCGCCCGGTTTCCACGGTCTCCGGCTCACCCCGGCCGACTTCCTTGAAGTTATACAACTCGTAGTTCTCCGGGTCTTTCAAGACGCCGTCGGCATGGATTCCCGAGGCGTGGGCGAAGGCGTTGGCGCCGACCCCCGGCTGATTGATGGGAATGGGCACTTTGAAGGCGTAACTGGCGAACCTGGCAATCTTCCAGGCCCTGGGCAGATCGATGGGCTGGGCCAGGCGGTATTTTTCCCCGAATCCCTTGCCCTTGGTCACCGCCAGGACCACGGCCACCAGGTCCGCGTTGCCCGCCCTTTCTCCAATGCCGTTGATGGTGGTGTTTATGTAGGCATCCTGGCCCGCATCGAGGGCGCCCTTGGCGCCGGCCAGTGAATTGGCGACGGCCATCCCCAGGTCGCCGTGACAGTGGACCTCGATAGGCATTTGCACCTCTTCGGCAATGGCCTTTATGCTCTCGTAAATAGTGAAGGGGGTGTCATAGCCCAGGGTATCGCAATATCTGAAACGCTGCGCCCCATGTTCCTTGCCTTCCCGGGCAAACTTGATCAGAAAGTCCAGGTCGGTCCGGGAGGCATCTTCGGCATTGACCCCGATGCTTTCCAGGTTGTGAGCCCTGGCGGCATCTACCGCGTCCACCATCATCTTGAGTATGTCCACGCGGGTCTTCTTGCCCAGGAATTTGCCGTAGATCATCTGATCGGAAGTAGAGATTGACAGATTCAGGTGCTTGATGGAGGGCACCAGCTTGAACGTTAGTTCCACATCTTCGGCCATGGCGCGGATCCAGCCGCCGAGCTTGATATTCTTCAGCACACCC
>CAZFEA010000044.1:897-13524 GCA_964518085.1 uncultured Dehalococcoidia bacterium | reverse complement strand
GGAACCGAAACAGATGTCAACGTCCAACGGCGGCCTGGCCATCGTCGCCAAACCGGCCCACCCGAACGCGACCAGGCTCTTCGTCAACTGGCTGTTGAGCCGTGAAGGCCAGTCGGTAGTGGCCCCGGTATTTGGCGCGCCTTCTGCCAGGGTCGATGTTCCCGCCGAAAGCGTCCCCGAAATCGCCCGGGTCCAACCGGGTCAAAGGTACGTTATCCAGAGCGAAGAGAGAAGCAAAAAGCAGGCTGAATACATCAAGGATTGGCGGGAAATACTGGCCCAGTGATAATGGTAAGAGTCATTTCAGCAGAACCAGCAGAGAATCATAAGCTGCGGATAATGCTATCGAATAGTAAGAGGGGCATTTTCGATGTTTCCCCCTATCTGGATAAGGGCGTTTTCCGCGAATTGAGAGACCGGCAATATTTCCGTCTTGTCCGGGTCGCCTATGGAGGCGTGATGTGGCCTCACGAGCAGGACTTCAGCGCCGAAACCATAGAGCTTGAACTGCAGGAAGATGAGGCGCGTGCAAAGAACTGCGGAACCTCAAGTTTGTTAAGTGGATCAGGGAGTCCCGGGCTTGGAGCGGGAAAATCCCCTCAGTCCCCCTTTGACAAAGGGGGAGGTCAAATCCCCCTGAGTCCCTCTTTAGCGAAAGGGGGAGGCACGCGCCTTCCCTTCACGACACTGTTTGTATCTGCCCAGCGGAGAGAATCAGGAACGCAATAGGTCCTTCAGGTTCGCCAAAGCGCCGTCTTCTTCCGGGTTCACCGCTGTGACACCTTCGTCTCTTGCGGCTTCAAGTAGCGACTTGTCAGCTATAAGAGCTACGAGGCGCGTTTCAGTGGGCGCGGATGCTCTCTGAATCTCTATCATGGTGGACAGGTGTATCGAATCCGCCGCGCGAAGCCCGTAGCGCTCCGCAATGCCGACGGCAAGGGCGACTACGGAGTCCCTTACGGGAAACACTTCAACCGTTGACATCATGTCTTCCTTGAAACGGGAGATGATATCGGAAGCTGCGGCCTCGTCCAGGATTTTGCGTTTCCTCAGCCTGTTGGCCGCACCTGCAAGCTCGACTGCCGCCAGAAAAGACGTTACCAGCCTATCGTCGGGCGTCTTGCTGAAGACGAAGTCAGAGCGACATCCGTGCCCTTTTCCAGCTTGTACCGCTTTGCCAGTGCCGAAGCATCCAGGTAAAAAAGAGGCACTAATAGCCCTCTTCGCGCATCTGGACGATTTCCTGGCTAAGTGAACGGTCCCCCATTTGGGCACTTACCAGCGCCCTGGCTTCTTCAAGGCTCGTCCTTGGCTTGCCATACCCGCGAAGGGCCTTCTGCAATAGATACCTTAGTCTATCTTGCTCGTTCCTGTACGCGGCAATGGCCAAAACGTGCTCCGCTTCGCTAGCCCGGCTGCTCTTTCTCGTTCTCATGGCAATATCCCGTCTTATATTTGACTCCCTGACATAAATATCTTACCACAGCAGGGAGGGCTCACAATCCAGGGAGGAGCTTGAGAGGCGAATTTGTCAGATGGGCTGCGGAGATTTCCTGAAATACAGGTCCACCGGAATCTTCTCGTATCGCTCCGGTTTTACCGGGTACCGGTACAGCGGAACGGGGACTTTCCTCACCCGGGATTCACCGCCCTTGCCGCTGACCTGGACGATCCACTGCAGCCAGTTGACGTTGTCCTTCACCGGGAAATCTATGCGGATATTATTGGCCCTGGTCTCTTCCCGAATCAAACTGGCTTTGAATATGAGCTCGGTGCACTGGAGGTAGGGTCGTACCCGGTTGGCTTTTACCAGTCCGTGGTAATCTCGGACCTTGAGAGCTCTGGTTTCCGCTTTCCATCGCCTGACCTGTTTCAGCAGGTCCCCGATGCTTTCCGCATCGCGAAACACGGAGGTCCTGGCCGGACTCAGGTAGCCGTGCATCTCGTCAAAGAATTCCTGGGGGTCGCGACCGGACTTTGCTTTCACCGGCTGCATAGTCCGGGCGACCACGTATTCTGCCTGGGCTTCGGCGATTGGCCTGGCGCCATTTTCCAGGGCAAACCGGGCGGCGAATTCACCGGAGCGATAGCCTCCCACGCAGCACTGGGCAAGGTTCACCCCACCCACTGAGTAGGTGCCATGGGCGGGCATGCCGGCGGCCTCGCCCGCGGCGTAGAGGCCCGGCAGGCTGCTCTCGCCGAAAACATTTGTCCTGATTCCGCTGTGGGCGATGTGAATGGGACCCGAGGTAACCGAATAGTTGACCGGTTGCTTCCTGAAGTCTATCCCCTCCTCTTTCATGGCATTGACCACCCGGGCTGTGGTGGGAAGGGTATAAAGCTTGTCCATGCTTTCCGCATCGAGGTGTCTCAGGTCCATGTAGATGGGCGCGTTGCCCTGCATTCCCTCGGATACGATGGCCAGGCCGAGGTCTTCCCTTTTGGCCCTCTCCTTCATCTCGGGAAGGTACTGATCAATGAACCTTTCGCCGGAAGCATTGATCAGCTTCATTCCCAGGCGCTGGTAGGTATTGAGGTGGACCCGGGTGTATTTTCGTTCGAAGCTCATTTCGTCAAAGCAGCGGCAGAACTCCATGTTAGAGAGTTCGGCCCCGGCCCAGTAGGCCTGGGCGATGCCATCGCCGGCCGCCCAGTACAGCCCGGAACCGCCGGTGGCCATCACCGTGGCTGCGGAGTTGATGACGAATGTTTCCCCGGTCCGGGTGTTGAACCCCACCGCTCCCACCACCGCGCCGCCGGTAGGCCAGGCCCCGTCGGAGGTCAAAAGCCCGGTAATCATCACCCTTTCCAGGAGGGTTACGCCGGCGCCCTCCACGCGTCTCCTCATCATCTCCATCATCTCCAGGCTATCGACGCTGGCGATGCGGGTGTTGACATGATTGAGACCGACATGGCGGTATATCCTGCCGTCCCGGTCTCGCTCGAAGGTGAGCCCCCATTGCTCCATGTCCCTCATGCGCTTCGGATGTTCCTCCAGCATCACACGCACCCAGTCCTGGTCGTTGAGATACTGCCCCTTCTCCACTATTTCCCTATGCCAGACATCCATGTCGTCGGATTCAGCGGGGCAAAGAATCCCAGCGCCGGAGAAACTGCTTTTCCCGCTGCGGCTTATCCTGGCCAGTTCAACAAGGATAACCCGTGAAGCCAGCTCCCGGGCCCGGGCGGCCGCCCAGACGCCGGCCAGGCCGCCGCCGACTACCAGGACATCGCATTGTAACCGTTGCATTGTTAACTCCTCTGGACTGTCTACTTGGAGCCGTAAATTTCCTTTGCCCTGTCACAGGCAGGGCCGCCTGTGGTACCGGCAGTTCGTCTACTTGGACAAGGGACCGTAAATTTCCTTTGCCAGTTTGCCGGCTTCGGCTATTTTCCAGCGCACTTCCTCTTTGGCAGTATTGAACGCTTTCGAGTTGGGGTCCCGTATTACGTCCGGGGAAAGGAAGCCGGTGGGCACATCCTTGCGCGCCGTTTGCATCAGGGTGTTCTGGCTGTAGGCGGTCAACCCTTCTTTGGAGAGCAGCCAGTTCAGGAACACCCTGGCGGCGTTGGGGTGCGGGGCTTTGTCGAAATAGGCAATGGCATCGGTACCGGACACATATCTTCCTTCGGCGGGAATAACCCACTTTATCGGGGCGCCGACTTGCTGGAACTGGCTGACGGTATCTTTTGAGGGAGCTAATGCCACCGAATACTTTGCTCGGACTACCCAGTCTATCTGGAGACGCTTGTCCCTGGTGATGAACGGGTTCTGCCGGGCCAACTGGCGGTGAAAATCGGCGTTCATGATAACGTCAGAAACCACGTAGAACCAGGTTGCGCCGGTTCCGGCCATGGTGGGGTCAAATATTATTATCTTCTCTTTCCATCTCGGTTCCAGCAAAGAGGCATAGCCCTTGATGTCGCCCGCCTTGACCAGGTCCGAGTTGACGGCAACTGTATTGGCTACGTTCAGCGCGTAGCAGAAGACGTACGTTCCCTCCTTATCAACGAAGGGAAGTTCGTTGTCGAAATAGGCGCGGGAATCGAGGATTTCCGGCAATAACAGCAGGGGCTTGAGGGGGGCTAACACCCCGGCGGGCTTCAAGTCGGTTATCGGAGTTCCGGTGCCCCCGATGGACAGGTCACCCAGGTGCAGCCCGGCCCTTTTTTCGGCCAGCGCTTTGTTGGCCAGCTCCGACGCCGTTCCGGAAACAAATTCGATATCGAGGCCGAACTTGTCTTTGATCGCTGTCCTCAGCAGTCCCTGCATGTCAGGGCCGGAGGTAATGTAAATAACCAGCTTGCCCTCTTTCCTGGCTGCTACCAGCGTCTTCTCCCATTCTTGCTGCCAGGTGGCCTGGGAAGGGACAGAGGTGAGCGGCGCCGGGGCGACGGGAGCAGCCGCCGGCGCCGCGCAGGCGACGGCCAGGGCGGCCAATGCCATCAGGCCCGCGAACCTTTCGGCTAATCGTCGAGCCGTAGCGGCGCGGTTTCCGCGCCCGGGGAGGGGCGAGGAGACCGCACCGCTACCTGGCCCCGGTGTCCTGGTAACAGGCGCCCCGGACCTGCGATCACAACCAGTGGATGAAAAAGTTGGCTCACAGGCGAGGACGCCTGTGGTACTGGTGCAAAACGATGTCTCACAGGCACGGAGGCCTGTGCCACCTTTTTTGGTAACAATCCGGTTCCACGTCATTTGAGAAGCCCTCCATAGATTTCTTTGGCCACTTTCGATGCGTCGCTCATTTTCAACCGCACTTCCTCTCTTACCGTATTAAAGTACCTTGCGTTGGGTTCCCGTATCGTTTCCGGGGCGAGGAATCCGGTGGCAACATCCTTGCGGGCCGACTGCATCAGGGTACTCTGGCTCCATGCCGTCATGCCGTCTCTGGAAAGCAGCCAGTTGAGGAAGACCCTGGCCGCGTTGGGGTGTGGCGCCTTGTCCAGATAGGCAACAGCATCGGTGCCGGACAGGTACCTTCCCTCTGCCGGGGTCACCCATTGCACCGGCGCTCCAATTTGCTGGAACTCGCTGACCTGGGCCTTGGACGGGGCCACCGCCACCAGGTATTTTCCCCTGGCTACCCAATCCACGGGCAGCCGCTTGTCCCGGGTGATGAGGGGAATCTGCCTGGCCAACTGGCGGTGGAAATCCAGGCTCATGGAGTCATACGCGGTCACGTAGAACCACTCCTGGCCGGTGCCGCCTACGGTGGGATCATACATGATGATCTTTTCTTTCCACCTGGGCTCCAGCAGGGCTGCGTATCCCCTGAGATCGCCGGCCCTTACCAGGTCGGAGTTGACCGCCAGCGTGTTGGCCACGTTCAATCCGTAACAGAAGACGTACATCTGCTCTATATCGACAAAAGGCAGTTCATTATCAAAGTACCCGCGGGCATCCAGGACTTCCGGCAGCAACAGCAAGGGTTTCAGGGGCGCCAGGGCGCCCGCAGGCTTCAGGCCTGTCACCGGAGTTCCCGCGCCGCCGATGTACAAATCTCCCAGGTGCAGTCCGGCCTTTTTTTCGGCCACCACCTTGTTGGCCAGCTCCGACCCCGTTCCCGAGACGTATTCTATCTCGAGGCCAAATTTTTCCTTTAGCGACTTTCTCAGCAGGGCCTGCATATCGGCGCCGGAGGTGATGTAAAGGACCAGCTTGCCTTCCTTTTTGGCCGCCGCCACCGTCTTCTCCCATTCGATCTGCCAGCCTGTTTGTGCCGCGGGTCTGGTTGGGGCCGTCACCGGCGGCGTCGACCCAGGCGGCGCGGAACAGGCTGATGCCAGTACTCCCAACATTACCGTGATGCCCAGGATTCGTAGTGACTTATCCAGACTCATTCCCTTTTTTCCTTTCATGTTTTCCTGCGAGCACCATCACAGGGTTTTCGAATTTTAACTGACATTGACACTACGGCACGCCGCAGCGTGCCGCTACCGACTGCGAGTCCATCACAGGTTTTCGGGTTTCAACCGACGTTGACTCCGGGCACGGCCGGAATCCATATCTCCTTGAGAAGCTTGTCCGGGTCTCCGTAACGGGCGGCGAGCCGGCGTATCCCGGGGTCATCGAGGGCTGTCAGGTGACCGTTCTCAATAACCGTTCCCCTGTCTGTGACCAGGGTGTTGAAATATGTATCCATGTGCCTGATCATCTTGTGATCCGGAGAGACCAGGGCTTCCCCCACCGAGGTATGGAACACCCCGGAGCGCCGGTGACCGAAGGACCAGGCATATACGCGGGCCGAGCCGGTTAGTTCACCGAAAAAGGGCGACCGGTGCGCGTGCGGATTGGTGCACACCCCGATAGTAGAGATCCAGTTGATTCCGGGTCCGGGGCAACTCTTGCCCGTCAGGTGGGCATATCTTTCGAAGGATTCTCTCAACCTCTCGCCGAACTTGCCGCCGCCCTCAACTTTCACCACTTTGCCGTTTTCCACTATCATTCTGATTCGCGGTACCGGCCCGCCGAAGGTAATGCTACTGGTCACGTATACCCCGTTCATCGACTGGCAAGGCGCCGGCAAAATAAGGTGCCCGGGCTGATAAGGGAGGTTGTTCCGCCTCAGTCTGCCCGTGGCCCGCTCCCATTCCGCCGGGGTCGGACTCATGTCTATTTCGGTACCTTCCGGGTCAGTCCATCTTATCCGGGTAGAATTGCCCAGTTTTTGCCAGGTGGTCCTGTCGATTTCATCACGTAACCCGGGGGGAAATTTCTGATGTTCGGACACCATCAGGTCAGCCGTAATCTCCATATTGTCAATCACCGGGTTCCCGGGCAGCCTGGGGACTGGCGTGTGAGGCTTCTTGAGGAATGCGGTGAGAAATACTATGTCCGCCTCGTTGGCTGCCTGCCATGCCCATTGAGGGTACCAGTTCTCAGAGAACATGCTATCAACAATGTCAACCGGATCTTTCAGGCCGCGAAACCCCTCAAGAGTGATGACATCCACGTGGGCGCCTTTCTCCTGAATGGCCGCCGAAAAACTCTCGACCACGAGCTGGTCGGCGGTAGTATCGTTGATAAACAAGACCCGTTGGCCCTTTCGGACCTCAAGCCCTTCGTACATGTTGGCCGGTTTCCGGCTGATCATTTCTCTGGCCGCCGGCAGCAGTTCAGCGGCGCTGGTAATCCTTCTTGGTCCGGGTGTCCTGGGCGGTGGGGTCTTGCTGTTGGCGCTCATTTAATTTTCCAGCTTGGGCGGCACCAGTTCGTCCAGGGTGTTGTCACAGATCACGTCCAGCAGCGTGGGCTGGTTTGACCGGAGAAAACGTTGGACCGCCGGAATAATTTGGTCCGGGTTTTCGATTCTTTCCCCGCGGGCGCCCAGCTCAGAGGCCACATTGGCCAGATTGGGTACGGGCAAATCGGTGCCGATGAACCTGCTGCCGAACTTTACTATTTGAGTCTTTCTCATATTGCCGAAGGCGTTGTTGTGACGGACCACGTACAGTACCGGTATTTTGTTGGCCACCGCGGTGGCTATCTCAGCCATCGCCATCATCATTGAGCCGTCTCCGGTAATGCAAACTACGGGGCGATCCGGCGCCGCCACCTTGGCGCCCAGGGCCTCGCAGACCTCGGCTCCCAGAGGATGCCAGCCGCCGACCATGCTGGGGACCAGACCCTGGAAAGCGTATTCAAACCAGCCGTGGGTCCCGCCCGATTCGGCGGCGACTATCGCATCCCGGGGCAGCGCCTTGCGCAGGTCGGACATCAGGCGCCAGGAGCGGATAGGCACCCGGTCGGAATTGCGCAATGGCGCAGATTGCCTTTCCCACCGGTGTTTGACTTTTGCCAACTCCCCCAGCCAGGGGTCCGATTTTCGGCGTTCATAGCGCCGCTGCTTTAACGCCTGTACCAGGTCCTGCAGGACCAGCCTGGCGTCGCCCACTACCCCCGCATCCGCCGGATAGATTTTTCCGATTTCGGCGGGGTCGATATCAATGTGCCCTATTTTCAGATGAGGACCGATCAGCTTGCTGGAGCCACTCCGTGGCACCGATCTGAAATAAGCAAGAGAACTGCCTATCGCCAGAAGGAAATCGGCCTCTCTAAACGCCTTGATTGCGGCAGCGGACGGTTCGGTGCCGGCCATCCCCACCGACAGCGGATGGTCTTCAGCAATCAGGCCCTTGTGCCCGCAGGTGGTGGCCACCGGCGCCGAAAGGAGTCCCGCGAGTTCCAGCACCTCCTCCTGCGCCCTGGCCCACCAGACCCCGCCGCCGGCAAGAATCACAACCTTACGGGCGTTCTCGAGAAGCGTCGCCATTTTTTCGATGTCATCCGGATTCCCCCGGGGGGCGTTGGGCAAGGGAAAAGGGGAGCCAACCCGGTCCACTTCTATCTTCTCCTCCATGAGGTCCTTGTGGATGGCCAGGAAACAGGGACCTTTGCGACCGGAAAACGCCACCCGGAGGGCGGTGTGCAGGCCTTCCAGAAGACGGTCGCTCCGGCTGACTTTCCCTGCCCACTTGGTCACCGGGCTGAAAACTTTCAGGCTATCCAGGTCGTGGTGCTGTGACGTCCCCAGCCCGGTGAATCGGCTGGTCTCTTCGATGCAGATAAGGACCGAAGGAGTGGAGGTATAAATTGCCTGGGCCACTCCGGTCAACGAGTTGGTCGCGCCCGGGCCGGGGCTTACCAGGGAAACCCCTACCTCGCGGGCAATCCGGGCATATCCGTTGGCCATGAAGATGCCCCCCTGCTCGTGCTGGGCCTGGAGATAACGGAGCTGCGGCGTCCGGTAAATGACGTCCAGGACCGGCAGGGTGTCGCTCCCGGAAACGCCAAAAATGAAGCGGATGCCTGCCGCCTTGAGACCTTCTACCACTAGTTCGGCGCCGGTGTACTCCATTGACCAACCTTTCAGAACAAATCAAACCTGCTCGTGCATTGCTTTCCAGAGTTTTTCCGAAGTTATGGGCAGGTCGTTGACCCTTACCCCCACGGCGTCAAAAATCGCGTTGGCTATGGCCGCCGCGCCCGGGACCGCCGGCGGCTCGCCGACCCCTTTAGCTCCGAAGGGACCGGGTCGTGAGGGCACTTCGACGATCTGAGTCTGCACGTTCGGGACATCGGTTGGGCGCGGCACCTTGTGGTCCCGAAACCGGTTGTTCAGAACCCGTCCCTTTTCGATAATCATTTGTTCCATCAAACCATACCCCATGCCCCAGGAGGCGCCCCCTTGTATCTGGCCTTCGACATTGGAGGGGTTTAGAGCAAAGCCGGCATCATGCGACGCGAAGTAGTCCAGCAGGGTTACCTTTCCCGTTTCCCGGTCTACAGCCAGCTTGACCACGTGGGTCCCCAGTTGTGTCCCTTCCATGGCGCCCTTATGGGCTTTGTTTCCGGCCAGCCATTGCGCCCTCTGATCGGCGCCGGTGCCCATGATAGCTCCTTGCCGGGAAAAAAGCGCCGCAAGGGCCAATTCGGCAAACGAGACCGCCCGGGCTGGATTTTCTTGCTGGAATACCCTGCCATCTTCGAGGGCCAGACCGTCAACCGGCACCCCTAACTTGTCAGAGGCAAGGCTAAGAATTTGCCGCCGTGCATCCTCGGCTGCCATTATGGCCGAGTTTCCGGTGCGATAGGCCGTCTGGCTGGCCCCGGTGGCCATCTCGTACGGGGTGGCTTCGGTATCCGAGGCCACCACTGAAATCCTGCCCGGAGACAGGCGCAGGGTTTCGGCGACTATTTGGACCAGGATATCATGTTGGCCTCCGCCTTGCTCGGCGCATCCGGTGTAGATGACCGCGGAGCCGTCGCTGTCGAGCTTTATCCACAGGGATGAAGGTTCCCCCTGTTCATCCGTCGGATGCAAGGCCCGTTCCGCGCAGGCGACGCCCCATCCCACGTTTTCTTCTTTTCCCCTCCGCCGTCTTGCGACGTAGTCCATGCACGCTTCGATAGTTTTCTTCAAACCGGGGTTAGAGAAATATCCCCCGGCAGGCAAAGGGTCGCCATCCTTGACTGCGTTTTTGAGCCGCAGCTCCAGGGGATCGATTCCCAGTTTCCGGGCGATGTTATCCAGGTGAGACTCGATAGCAAAGCACTGCTGTGGAGTCCGTGGGGCTCTCACATTGCCGGAAGGCGGGTTGTTACTATAAACAGCCCAGCCTTTTATCTCCACGTTTGGAATGAAATAGGGTCCCTGCAGCACGTTATAGACCCGGCTCGGGCCGGTCAAGCCGTCGTTATAAGCCCCGGTGTCAAGAATCACCTCACCCTGGAAAACCACCAGCGTCCCGTCCTTCTTTACGCCGGTTTTCAGTTTGCTGAAGGAGCGGGTCCTGGTAAAGGTGCTGCTGAACTCCTCGTCCCATCCGAGCGCCAGTTTCACCGGCAGCCCGCTTTTCAGCGCCAGCAGCACGCAAACCGGTTCCATGCTGGGAGTCCCTTTCCCTCCGAAATCCCCACCTACTTTGGCAGAGATGACTCGCAACCGGGAGACCGGCATCTCCAGGGCCATGGCCGTCATATGCCTCATCTGAAAGGGACCCTTGCAGGAAGCCCACAAAGTTACCTTGCCTGAGCTGTCTACCGCGGCTACCGCTTCGTGAGGCTGGATAAAGCCATGGTGGATTTTCGGAGTGCTGAAGGTATCCTCTACTATGAGGTCTGCCGCCGGCCAGGCTTTCTCCACGTCGCCCATTCTCAGGTGCACCTGCTGGCAAACGTTTCCCCGGGACCGGTGTGCAGGAGGCATGGAGACGGCATAGCTGTCCAGCTCCTCGTGGACCAGCGGACTGTCAAGGTCCATGGCCTCCACAGGGTCAAAAACGGCAGGCAGTGGTTCATAGTCCACCTGAATCAGGCTGAGAGCTTCGAGAGCGGTATCGTCGTCCACGGCCGCCACCGCGGCCACCGCCTCGCCGATGTGGCGAACTTTATTCCGGGCCAGGATGTGCCTGTCTCTTATCCAGCGCCCGATTCTCACCGGCGGGGCATCGGCGCCGGTGACCACCGCTTTGACCCCCGGCAATTTCACCGCCCTTCGCGTATCCATGTTTACGAGGCGGGCATGGGCATGCGGGCTCCTCAGGATTTTCCCGGTGAGCATATTGAGAAAACTCAGGTCCCCGGCAAATTTTGCCTCCCCGCGAGACTTCTGGGCGCCATAAATCCCGGGCCCGCTCTTACCGATAACCTGGAAGGTGGACACCTTCCCCTCCTGACGTAAAGGATTTGCCAGATTTTGAGGCAGCCCGCCCTATCATTTCAGCAGTGGCCCATAAATTTCTTTGGACAATTTGGTGGCCTCGGTAGCTTTTTCTTTAGCCTCTTCGCTGTCGGTGCTGAAATACTGTAAATTGGGCTTTCGTCTTGCTTCCGGAGGCAGGAAATCCGTAGCTACGTCTTTCCGCGACGTGCTCATGAGGGCGGTCCGGCTCCAGGTGGTCAAGCCCTCTTTGGACAAAATCCAATTGACGAAAACCCTGGCGGCATTGGGATGCGGGGCGCGATCAAAGAAAGAAAGGCTACCCCCGCCGGTCAGATAATCTCCTTCGGATGCTACCACCCATTGTACCGGCGCCCCCATTTGCTGGAACTCGCCCATGGTCTCCTTAGAAGGGGCCAGGCCAACGGGGTACTTGCCTCTGGCGACCCACTCCACCTGTAACCGCTTGTCTCTGGTGATCATGGGGTTCTGTTTGGCCAGTTGGCGATGATAGTCCGGGCCCAATTTAGTTACCGTAAAATAGAACCACGAGTGGGCCGTGCCTGAAACCGTCGGGTCAAACAAGACTATCTTTTCTTTCCATCTCGGGTTCAGCAGCTCAGCGTAGCTTTTGATTTCGCCGGTCTTGACCACATCGGAGTTGACGAATATGGTAAGACCGACGGACTGAACGTAAGGAATGACGTACATTCGCTCTTTATCGAGAAAAGGCACTTCATTATCGTAATAGGCGCTGTTATCAAGAACTTCCGGCAGGGCCAGCAGGGGCTTTATGGGAGCCAGAATGCCGGCCGGCTTCCACTCCATAAGCGGGTTGGTCGCTCCACCGAGATATAAATCTCCCAGGTGCAATCCTGCCCTTTTTTCCAGCATGATTTTTGAGGACAGTTCTGCTCCTCTGCCGGAAACATGTTCGATATCGATGCCGAACTTGTCTTTGAACCCCCTGGACAATGTGGCCTCGATTCCGCCTCCGCCAGCGTTGTAAGCGACCAGCTTACCTTCGGTCCTGGCGGCGGCCACCGTCCGCTCCCAGTCCTGTTCCCACGATTGTGTTGATGTTGCCCTGGTTGGTACCGGTGACGGGGACACCGGACCCACCTGAGACGCGCAGCCTGATGTCAAGATGATGAGAAGGACCACCAGGTAACCGGGCCACTTTACTGAAAACATTGCCGGACCTCCCTTGGACGAATACATTGTCCTCACATTGCCAGCGTTTGGCCATGTTCCAATTACATTGTCCCATTCTCACCTGTATGTTATGAAAGCTCACATATGGCGCCACCTCCTTCTTTGGACCCTGATTTCGCGAGACCGGTCTGAGATTCCTCAATGGCGCCAGCCCCGCCCCCGATGACCGGATAATACCCTGCCACGCCGCACAAGTCAAGGTCGCCGCAAAGTTCTGAAGTTTTGAATCGAAATGGGGTTTGGCGAT
>CAZFEA010000044.1:0-887 GCA_964518085.1 uncultured Dehalococcoidia bacterium | reverse complement strand
CCACGCCGATTCCCGGAAGAAGGTGCTGGGAAGGATATTGTGGGGGTTAACGGGTGAGACGGCTGACGATAGGTGGAATGTGAGTAGCATCTGGTGCTGTTCAAGGGAAAAGGAGATAGCCAGGCAGGTTGAAAAGAGGCTATTCCCCGGAAAATAGCCAGTACCATTCGCCCCTGGCGGATGTGTGAGATAAGGTTTTTGTCACCTGTTGTGAGGGTAGCTTATAGTGTTTTCCCCAAGAAAAAGGGACAGCTATTCCAGGTCCCCGTTCAGAGAAAAGGTATATCTGCGACTGGGAGACAGTATTTTGACCACATCATCGAGCTTTCCTGAGGGTGGACATCCGAGGTGGGTGAGGAACTCGGCCAGGGACATAACGTCATAGGATCGACCCACGTAAACTATCACCTGGTCGGGCCGGCTCATGACCTGCCGGCGGAGACGGCGTATTCCAATGCCGACGTAGCGTTCGCCTTTTCCGGAGCGCCAAAGCGCTACCAGATTGAAGGTAAGCAGCATGAAGAATAGATGCAGAGACTGGGCCTTTGAGGATAGTCCGGGATAGTGGTTCACCTTGAAACCCTGTTTAAGTTCCCGGTAGCCCTTGTTCTCAATAAGGGAGCGCTGGTCATAGTCGCGGTAAATGGTCAGGGCTTGCTTTCGGGTGCGGATCTCCAGGGTAGTGAGAAATCCCCACTGTTCGGTGCTTGCCTGGCTCTGACCCCGATACTGGGTAACCAGAAGACCGGACAGCGTACCAGGATAGCTTTCCAGAGAAGTCAGCTCGCTGAAGGCCCTGATCACCGTCGGCCGGCCCTTTTCCTCCAGCCTGACCTCTAACCCCTTGTCCAGTCGGGCCAGCCCCTGCATGTCCTCGAAGAGGTTCA
>CAZFEA010000043.1:9347-13595 GCA_964518085.1 uncultured Dehalococcoidia bacterium | reverse complement strand
AGGCCATTTTCATCCTTCATGGTGCCCGCCGCAAGCGGGCATGGGAGCTTGTTTCCGTAGGCCCGACGCGGTATTTGAAAGGAGGAGTGACAGAAATGAGGAGACTATGGCTTCAGGCCCTGGTCCTGGTGGCCACCGCCGGCGTTCTCCTGGCCTGCGCGAAGCCGCAGGCGCCGGTCCAGGAAGCCACCGCAACCGCGGCTCCGGCGCGAACCACGCCGGCGGCAAAGCCGCAAACGCCCCGGCCGGTAGCCGCGGCAACGCCCGTTACCAAACAACCTGCCGCCCCGAAACCTGTCTCGGGTGCGCCCTTTTATGAGGGAAAGACCGTAGAAATCGTTGTTGACGCTCCAGCGGGAGGCGGGACTGATGCAGTGGCCAGAATAATAGGCGGGATAATACCCAGGTACATACCCGGCACGCCCAAGATAGTCATACGGAACCAGCCGGGCGCCGGGGGCGTTGTCGCCAATAACATCTTCACCGAAAAGGCCAAACCCGATGGACTGACCCTCATTCAAAACGACTCTTCGCCTTTTTCCATGCAGCAGAGAAGGCGGGAAATGGTCAAATATGACCTTACCAAATACCGGAACGTGGGCAACATTACCCGGGGTGAAAGCATATTGATGATGCGCAAAGGGCAGATGGGCCGCTTGACCGACGCCAGGGCCAAACCCCTGTTTGTGGGCACCAAGGAAGGCGAAGAGACCTGGCAGGCCATGAACTTGTGGGGCAAGGAGTTCCTGGGATGGAATCTCCGCTGGATACCGGGTTATCCCGGGACGGCCGAGATGGAACTGGCAATAAGGCGCGGTGAAATCGACTTGTTCGCCACTTCCAACGCTTTCGTGGTGCGCCGGCTTCTCCAGGAAGGCGTGGTAGACCCCGTCAGCGTGGTGGGAAGTTTCAAAGACGGCAAGTTCCAGAGGCGTGTCGATTTTCCCGATGTACCTTCCTTCGAAGAGGTCCTCGGCGACAAGAAGCCGGGCGGCCTTCCCTGGCAGGCTTATTTTGCCTGGATCGGTTCCTCCCAGGTTGACAAAAGCCTGTCGGCGCCCGCCGGAACGCCGGACAATGTGATGTCTATCTTGACCGAGGCCCTTGCCAGGACCTCCAAAGACCCGGAGTTCGATTCCATGGTGAAGAAGCTGATTTCCGAAGTGTACTCGGTGAGCGTTGGAAAAGAAACCGATGAGCTGGTGAAGCGGGTGATCATTATCCCGCCTGAAGCCTTCGGTTACATAACCGAATTGCAGAATAAGAGTGGCATTCTCAGTAAATAAGCGCTCATGAACTGCGCTTGCCGACCGCAAAAAGCCCCAAAGGAGGACTATCATGTGGAAGACCCTGCAAACCGGATGGGCCGTGGTTGCGCTGTTGCTGTTGGTGCCTGTGCGCGAGGGGATTTGGCCGGTGGTGGGCAGCCTCCCCCGGGTCCGGCAGCCACCAAGGCCCCGGCGGCGCCGGCCAGGGCGGAATGGGAGACCAGGTGGGAAACTACCCTTGCCGCGGCGCGGAAGGAAGGGAAGGTCATGGTGGCGAGCCGGTGGCCGGCCGACGTGCGCGGAGAAATGAACAAGGCCTTCAAAGAAAAGTATGGGATCGACATACAATTCATCATCGGGCGGAGCGAAGAGGTCCTGGCCAAGGTCCTTGCCGAGAGAAGGGCGGGGCTGTACCTCCTCGACGCTATCCTCGAAGGCGGCGCCTCCCTGACGGTGACCTGGCGGGGCGCGGGGCTTCTCGAGCCGATCGAACCTCAATTGCTGCTGCCCGAGGTCCGCGACGGTAAATCATGGATGGGCGGCAAGTTGCATTTCATAGATCCGGACAACAAGGTGCTGATGTTCTATGCCCGCACCGGCGCGACCATTGTCATTAATACCGAGATGGTTAAAGACGGCGACCTGAAGTCCTACCGCAACCTTCTCGACCCGAAATGGAAGGATAGGATAATTTCGATTGACCCCACCATGGCCGGTTCGGGCAATGCCTTTATCACTGCATTGGGCGAGATAATGGGGCTGGATTTCGTGAGGGCGCTGGCCAGGCAAAACCCGGTGTTGACCAGGGACCTCCGTCTTCATATCGAGTCGGTGGCCAAGGGCAAATACCCCATCGGGCTGGGACCGGAGCCGCCGATGCTGGCTGAGTTCCGCACCGCGGGCGCCCCCCTGGCCCATATCGTACCCCAAGAAGGAACATGGTCGGGGGCCGGCGGGGGAGGCCTCGGGCTGGTGACCCAGCCGGCCAACCCCAACGCGGCGCGGATTTTTACCAACTGGTTCCTTTCCCGGGAAGGCCAGACGGTGGTGGTGCAGGCGGCCAAGGAACAGAGCCGGCGGCTGGATGTCACCACCGAGTTTATTGATGCCGATAGACGGATCCAGTCATCGATCAAATACGTGGACGGCGACACCGAGTACATGATCCAGAAACGCGAAGAAATGAAAAAACTCGCCGTCCAGATATTCGCCGCCCAGTTGAAATAGCCATTCCCTCTCCCCTGTAGATAGATAGGAGAACCATGGACGACCTGCGCGCCTGGCTAACAAAGGCAAAGGACCTGGGGGTCCTCAAGACCGTTGAGGACGCCGACTGGGACCTTGAGATCGGAAGCCTGACCAGCCTGAATGTCCTGAGAAGAGATTGCCTCGCCCTGCTCTTCGACAAGATCCGGGGCTATCCGGCCGGCCGCCGGTTACTATCCAGTTCCAGCTCCAGTAAGGCTACTGTATCCTTGACCTTCGGCCTCCGGCAATGCCAGACGGACCTGGAACTGGCGGGCATCCTGCGCGATAAGCTGCCGGAATGGGAAGCGGAGCTGGACAGGTTCCCCATGCGGGAGGTCAGCAACGGCCCGGTGATGGAAAATGTCATGTCCGGCGACAGGGTGAACCTTTTTGAGTTCCCGGCGCCCAGGTGGCACGAGCTCGATGGCGGTCGCTACCTCGGCACCGGTGATGCCGTCATCACGGCAGACGCGGAGACCGGGACCATCAACCTGGGAACACACCGCCTCCAGGTGCACGATGCGAAAACGGTGGGGCTGATGGTCGTGCCCGGACACCATGCGCGGTTTCACATAGAGCAGTATCATGCCCGGGGCAAGCCTGCACCGGTGGCGGCTTCGGTCGGTCACCACCCGCTGTTCCTGCGCATTGCCGGCGTCCGTGTTTACGGACAGGAGTATAACTACATCGGCGCCATCGCCGGAGAGCCGGTAAGGGTGATAAGAGAAGAGGTCACCGGGCTGCCTGTTCCGGCGGATAGTGAGATCGTCCTGGCGGGCTGGTGCCCCCCCGACAGGAAATTGCCGGAAGGACCCTTTGGCGAGTGGACAGGTTACTACGCCAGCAAGCAAACCCCGTCTTTTATCGTTGAAGTGGAGAGGGTATACCATCGCCATGACCCGGTCATACTCGGCTCGCCTCCCTTCCGTCCTCCCAGCGACTCGGCCTATTTCCGCCTCTTGATGGCCAGCGCGTTGCTGCACAACCAACTGGTCAAGGCCGGAATACCCGACGTGAAAGGGGTCTGGATCAGCGAAGCGGCCATGGAGATGCTGATCATCGTTTCCATAAAGCAGAGGTATGCCGGACATGCCAAACAGGCAGCGGTCATTGCTTCCCAGACCAAGATGACAGGTGATGTTGCCAGATACGTGATCGTGGTGGATGACGACATCGACCCGAGCAACATTCAGGAAGTCTTGTGGGCGCTGTGCACCCGGTCGGATCCCGAGAAGGACATTGACATATTGCGCCGGTGCTGGAGCAGCCCCCTGGACCCGATGATCCGCAAGCCGAGCACCACTTTCTCAAGCTCGAGGGCGATCATCGATGCCTGCAAGCCCTTCGAATGGATCGATGACTTCCCGCGGGAGATCAGCATCGGCGCTGACCTGGCGGCCAGGGTGAAGGCCAAATTCGGCGGCGTCCTCGGGAAAGCCATTTGACACAGGTTGGCCGTCAAAGATAGAATGGTGACTCGACTACCAAAAAGGCGCAATGATTGGGAACATCATCAACTGACCTGGAGCGGGCTCTGCTATCAATGGACCAGTTGGCGGTCCGGAAGCTGCTATTGTCAGCGGTGGCATCGTCGGCCCCCATCCGGCTGGTGGACGAGGTTGTGGTCCCTGCCCTGCAGAGCATCGGGGAAAGATGGGAAAAGGGTGAAGTGGCTTTATCGCAAGTTTATATGAGCGGGCGCATTCTGGAAGGGCTGGTGGATTCCATAATC
>CAZFEA010000043.1:0-9337 GCA_964518085.1 uncultured Dehalococcoidia bacterium | reverse complement strand
GTTGGCCATAGCTACCCTGGCGGACTATCATTTTCTGGGTAAGCGCATCGTCTATTCCGCCCTCAGGGCCAGCGGCTATGGTCTCCTTGACTACGGCCGCGTGGAGGTGGCCGAAGTGGTTGACAGGGTGAAGAACGACCGTATTGACATAGTCCTCCTTTCTACCTTGATGCTGCCTTCCGCCCTCCTGGTGCGAGAGGTCAGGTCTGCCATGGACGCGGCCGGGCTGGCAACCAGGATCGTGGTTGGCGGCGCCCCGTTTCGCTTCGACGCCAGGCTGTGGAAAGAAGTGGGGGCCGACGCCATGGGAGCTAACGCCTCCCAGGCGATTGAGCTCGTGGCGAGGATGTCATAAAGATGGGCGAGAAAATGTCTTCACTGGAACGTGTGCTGACTACTCTCGGGCACCGCGAGCCGGACCGCGTACCGCTGTTTCTCCTCGTGACCATGCATGGCGCCAGGGAGTTGGGAATGTCCGTCAAGGAATACTTTTCCCGTTCGGAAAATGTCGTCGAGGGACAACTCCGGTTGAGAGCCAAGTACCGGAATGACTGTATCTATGCGTTCTTCTATGCCCCGGTAGAAATCGAGGCCTGGGGCGGCGAGGTGGTGTATTCGGAAAACGGCCCGGCGAACTCGGGAACGCCTTTCCTCCGCAGGCTCGATGACATTCCCGGCCTGGCGCCGCCCAGGGTGAATGAAACCCCGTGTCTGCTCAAGGTCTTGAGGGCCATAGAAATGTTGAAGAGCCGGGTAACCGATGCCCCCATAATAGGTGTGGTGATGTCGCCTTTCTCCGTTCCCGTGATGCAAATGGGGTTCGACAGGTACCTTGACCTGATGTACGAGCAACCGGCATTGTTTCGCAGGTTGATGGAGGTTAACGAAGTATTCTGTGTGGAATGGGCCAATGCCCAACTGTCGGCCGGCGCCACTGCCATTTGTTATTTCGATCCCGTATCTTCGTCTACCATCATACCCCGGGACATGTACCTGAGGACCGGTTTCATTGTGGCCAAAGAGACCATCGCCCGGATCAAAGGTCCAACCGCCACGCACTTGGCGTCGGGCCGCTGTTTGCCCGTCCTGCGGGATATCGCGGAGACGGGGACGGCGGTTGTCGGAGTCAGCGCACTGGATGACCTGGCGGAAATAAAATCGGTGTGTCGCGGCAAGTTGACGGTCCTGGGCAACCTCAATGGGGTCGAGATGCGGAGGTGGACGCCCGAGGAAGCCGGGAATAAGGTCAGAGAAGCAATAGCCAGGGCCGGACCGGGCGGCGGCTTCATCCTTTCCGACAATCACGGTGAAATTCCCTACCAGGTGCCTGAAGAGGTCCTCCTGGCTATTTCCGAGGCGGTCCACCGTTGGGGACGATACCCGTTACCAGTTCCAACAGACGTATCTGGCAATGTCAGAAGGTAAATTCGAAGGCAAAAAGGCGGACTCGGACTATGCCCTGGCCCTGGACCTGGTGGGGACGCTAACCCGGGCCAAGACGGAAAAACAGGCGGTCGAAGGGATACGGAACCTGTTCGCCAGGCTGTTGGCGCCTGGGAAGATGGAGTATTATCCCGCCGGCGCCGGGCGAGGGAATGACAAAGCGGGACTGTTGATCCCGACCCCCGGCGACGATTTCGCCTGGGCCGCCTCCGGCAAGGGCTTCCTGCTCCGCGTCGGCGAGGCGGACACCACCCTTGGGGTACTGGAGGTAGATGACCTGGCCTTCCCTCAGTACCGGGAACATTACCTGAGCCTGGCCCTTATCCTGGTCAGGGTCTGCGCCATGGCTATCACCAATGCCCGCAACTTCCAGGAAATCCAGAGAACGGCTGGTGATCTGGAGGCGGCCAACAAGGAACTGGAGGCCTTCAGCTATTCGGTTTCTCACGACTTGCGGGCGCCATTGCGGAGTATGGAGGGATTCAGCCAGCTCCTTCTCGAAGACTACAGCGACCGGTTGGACCAGCAGGGAAAAGAGTACCTGAGATGGATAACGGACTCTGCCGAACTTATGGCGCGATTAATTGACGACCTGTTGAAGCTTTCTCGGGTTGCCCGCGAGGAGATGCACCTGGAATCGGTTGACCTCAGCGAGCTGGCCGGCTCCATTGTCGCAGGTTTGGTCAAGAGGCAGCCGGAACGCATCATTGAACTGTCCATTGCCCCGGGACTGGCTTGCCGCGGCGATGGCCATCTCCTGGGAATTGCCGTGGAAAACTTGCTGGCTAACGCCTGGAAATTCACCGGTAAGACAGATTCTCCACGGATAGAGGTGGGCAGGGCGGACCACCAGGGTATTCCGGTCTATTTCGTGCGTGACAATGGCGCCGGCTTTGATATGGCCTATGCAAACAAGCTGTTTAGCCCCTTCCAGCGCCTTCACAAGCCCTCCGATTTTCCGGGGACCGGCATCGGGCTGGCCACGGTACAGCGCGTCATTCAGCGCCACGGGGGCAAGATATGGGCAATGGCCGAGTTGGGGAAGGGAGCGACATTCTATTTCACCCTGGGGCAGTAATGGAAAATAACACAATCCTGCTGGTGGAAGACAACCCGAAAGATGTAGTGCTCACTCAGCGGGCGCTACAAAAATCAAATATCGCCAATGATCTTGTAGTTGTTGAGGACGGCGTGGAAGCCCTCTGCTACTTGCTGGGTGAAGATGGGCGGACTCCCGGACCCCTGCCGGTGGTCGTCCTTCTGGACCTGAAACTGCCCAGGGTCGACGGGCTGGAGGTCTTGCGGCGCATTCGCTCCGCAGAAAGAACGCGACTCGTGCCGGTGGTGGTCCTGACTTCATCCGATGAAGAGAAAGACATCATGAAAAGCTACGATTTAGGCGCCAACAGCTTTGTTCGGAAACCGGTCAAGTTCACGGAGTTCGCCGCGGCCGTCAGCCAGTTGGGGCTCTACTGGCTGGTGCTGAATCATCCCCCACCGGTAAAAAAGCGGTCTTGACGTCCCCTATTTAAAGCAACCTAGCTGGCAGCCCGATATGCGGATTTTCAGCTCGTTGGTGGCCTCGCCCACTTTGTTGACCACGGCATTCTTGATGGATTCTTCAAGCTTGGGGGCTAGCATTTTGTCCTCCTGATAGTATGGGACTATCTTAATATTTCCTGCAAAGCCGTGCAACCCGTGGGGGGGTCCGCTCCGCCGCCGCCCCGCGGCGCGGGACGAAAGGTGTCCATGAAAGTTAGAGAAGACGCATTTTCCGGAAAGGTAGTCATCGTAGGCGGTGGCATTGCCGGATGCGCTGCGGCTGTCAGCGCCCGCAAGGCGGGGGCTGCGGTGGTCTTGCTGGAACGTACCGACATGCTCCTCGGCGGCGCCAACAGGGCCGGCCGCATGAACTACAACGGCAAGATGATCCTGGCCGAAGAATGCAAGGCCATGGGGGGTGGTGAGCTACATCAGGCCCTGGAGAGCATCACCCTGCACCGTGGCAATATCGTCGATGAGGAACATGCCTACATTTACAACACCGCCATTGCCGAGGCCACTGTCCGCCGTTTGCTGAGAGAGTGGGGAGTGGAAATCCAATTTTACCGGCTGGTAAACAAGGTGTTCGTGGAAAACGGCCGCTTCCGCGCCGTGGCCGCCAGGAACTCATCACCTGTTCAGGGCGATGTTTTCATCGATGCCACCGCCGGCTATGGGGGCGTGAATAACTGCCGCAAGTACGGCGCGGGTTGCGTCATGTGCGTGTACTATCGCTGTCCGACCTTTGGCAACCGGGTAAGCATCGCTACCCTGGCCGGAGCTCCGGAACTGGCCAGATACCGGGCGGATGGCACTCCGGGGCTGATGTCCGGGTCGACGCGGCTGTACAAGGACAGCCTGGACCCCGATCTGCAGGCTGAGTTGAAAGCTAAGGGGGCCATATCCATCAAGCTGCCGCCGGAGATGGTTGACCTGAGCCACCAGGGAAAGATCGGCGAGATCCGGACGGAGAAACAACTGGAGCGGCTGAACATGGTGGATATTGGCTCATGTGTCATGTGCGTTGCCCTTCATCCGATGCCGCTCGACCAGTTGCGCAAATTGCCTGGCCTGCGCAATGCCTCTATTGAAGACCCGCTGGGAGGGACGGTGGGTGGCGGTTCGGTGGGGAAGCTGTCCATGGCCCCCAGGGATGACGCCTTGCGGGTTGAAGGTTTCCGTAACCTTTTTGTCGCCGGCGAGAAAGCCGGGCCAGGCACCGGAGTGGACGAGACCATCTGCAGTGGAGTTCTGGCCGGTTTCAACGCCGCCAGGGTGGCGGCCGGACAGGAACCCGTGGTCCTGCCCACCACCACGGCCATCGGCGACCTGGTGCATTTTTCCGGGGAGTTGATGCACACCCGGGAAGGCCTGTTCGAGGGGTGTAGCGCCGGTCATGGACTCTATTTTGAGCGGATGAAGCGGCTTGGGTTCTACATCCCCGATGTGGCCGCCATTCGCGCCAGGGTGGAAAAGGCCGGAGTAAAAGACATATTTGGCCGGAGAAAGAACGATGGTATCACCGCAAAAGACCCAACGAGTAGTTGACCGCATCACTCGCGACGAAGTCATCAAACTTGCCCTGGATCTGGGAAACATCGATAGCCCTTCGGGCGAAGAAAAGGCGGTCAGCGAGTTCATCTATGACTGGATGGACCGGAATGGCTTGAGGCCCAGGAGGATAGCGCTGCTTCCGGAGCGACCGAATATCGTCGGCAGGCTGCCCGGCGCGGGCGATGGCTATAGCCTTATTTTCAACAGTCACATGGACACTGCTGTGTCCAACGACGAGACCGCCGGCTATGTTAATCCTCGCGATCCCGTATATCACAGTGCGTGGCTCGATGGCGACTACATTTACGGCCACGGTGTGGTTAACGACAAGGGCCCAATGGCCGCCTGGTTACTGGCTGGCAAGGCCATCATGGAGTCCGGAGTCGAACTGCCTGGCGATATCCTTTTCAGCGCAGTTGTTGGTGAGATCACCCGGGAGCCGGTGGACGAATTCCAGTCCCCCGAGTACCTGGGCAAGGAAACCGGTACCCGTTACATCATCACCCAGGGTGCGGTGGCGGACTACGCGGTGGTTGCCGAGGGGACCGGTTTCTATCCGGTTTGGGTCGAGGCCGGGAAGGCGTTTTTCAAGCTCACTATTTTTGGAGATGTTCCCCTTTACACCCCGTTCATCCAGCGACCTTTGCCGATGGAAAAGAACCCTAACGCCATTGTCCGCGCGGCCAGATTCATAGAAGCCCTGGAAGACTGGGCGTGTGACTACCAGGAGCAGAACAAGTATGAATGTCCCGGTGGTGTGATCGTGCCGAAGGTGAATGTGGGGGCGATTCGCGGTGGCGCCCCTTTCCGCATCACCAGGACATTGCAATTGTGTCACATGTACATGGATGTGCGGATCAATCCGGGACAGGACCCGCTCAGACTCAAATATGACCTCCAGCAGTTGCTGAAGAAGATGGAGTTAAAGGGAGAGGTGGAGCTGATCCTGTACCGCCGCGGCTACGAGGCTCAGAACGTTTCGCGGCTGGTTAACTCCATTAATAGGGCCAATGCCCGGTTCTTTAAGGACTCACCTCCCTTCCCCGGCCACCAGGTGTCAAGCATGTGGCGGGACATAAACCCGTTCAACGAAATGGGTATACCGGCGGTCACCTACGGCCCTGGCGTTGGCACTGGCGGTGGAACCAACCTTATGGCAGTGGAAAACCTGGTAACCGTCGCCAAAATCTATGCCCTGGTGGCGCTCGACATTTGCAGCAAGCACAAATGGAGATAAGAGATAAGAGAAACCTAGACGCAAGCCGTCTTGGCGGGCTGGCTTAAATGGGTAAAAGACAGGAGGTTTGGAGCAGCGCCGCCGGGGAGACGATGAAATCCTGCATGAGCTTGTCTCAACATATTCTAGAGGTTGAGGTTCTTTTTCACTTCGGAGACGAACTCCTCGATGTCGCCGAGGTCGTTGCGCAAGACGTCGTAAACCCGTTCGAAGTCAAGTTTGGCGTAATCATGCGCAATCACGTTGCGAAAACCCACCATGCTGACAAGCTTCCGGGTAAGAGCTACAGGCAAGAAATGTTGCTCCTGGAGAACATGGAAACCCTCACTGTATGATCCCGGCTGTCGGAAGCCCCTGAAAGCGATGACCTCTTCGGCCAGATCAATGGCCGCCTGGCAAAGCAAGTAAAGATACCGCTCCACGGCCCCTTTCAAAATCGGGTCATTCTCAAGTGTTTCCCGTGAGCGGTCCCGCAATCCCTGAAGGATGTCAAGGTATTTGCGTATCGAGCTGATTTTTGCTTCGATAACGTCGATGGTGGTCATCGTCTTTTGGTCAAACCATGTCTGACGAGCGACTCGTGAAAATCGAAGTATTCATTCCAGATTTGTGGAAGGACCAGCACCTTATACGGTTCCCGCTCCAGAAACAACTGGCCTTCTTTGACGATGTTGTACTTGATCGCCGGCTCCTCGATATCGTTCAGTACCAGGACATCCACTTCGTTGGTTTTCAGCGCCATCGTCAGCATGCCGATAAGGGTTAGTCTCAGTTGAAAGCGCTGAGAATCGTCAAGTCCGTCGATGTAGACGGCGAAATCCCAGTCGGATAGCGGGCCAGCGTTTCCCCTGGCCCTGGAGCCAAAGAGGAATGCCAGCTTGATCTCGGGAAACCGGGCGAAAACAGGTTTGATTTGTTCCAGCATGCTTTCCACGTTTACAGGATATTAGCAGAGACCCGTTGCAACCTCAATTATCTTCGGCAGATAGATCAGTACGTCAGCACTTTTTTTCCCCTTTTGCGATTACATGCAACTCTGCCCAGTAAGTATCCAGTATTCTAGCATAACGGCCGTGCGCTGTGAGCGTAGCTCATGGGGGTTTGCTGAAAATACCGCCGGCTCCCCCTTTGAAAAAGGGGCAAGATCCCCCTGTATCCCCCTTTCGCAAAAGGGGGAGGTAAACTGTCTCCTCGCCCGGCCCCAAGCGCGGAAACCGCGCGGCTACGCTTGGAATGGCCATTTGCATTTATGGGTTCTGCGCCTGCTATTATCATTATCATTGACAAACATATAGGCCCGGACTAAACTGGGGCGATGCTGGCGATGGGAGATGCCCTGCACGCATGAACTGGGCGCAGACTGGAGTGAACATGTCAGTGGACACCAAAATGGAAAGCCCGAAGACCGGAAACGATGACGTCTGGATACACAGCGTATGCGAGATGTGTCTCGGAGCATGCGGGATCCTGGTCCACCGGGTAAATGGGGTAGTGGTCAAGGTGGAGGGAGACCCGGACTGTCCCAACAGCCGGGGAAAGATCTGTTCCAAGGGAAATGCGGCTATTATGAGCCTTTACGACTCGAACCGCCTCACCAGGCCGATGAAACGTACCAACAAGGCGAAAGGAATAAGAGTTGACCCGGGCTGGGTCCCCATTTCCTGGGATGAGGCCCTGGATATCGTCGCCGATAAACTGCGCAAAGTGCGACAGGACAACCCCAACAAACTGGTCATAAGCCGGTTTGACAATTCCAATATGCGCCTGGTGGATGACTTTGGCGAGGGCTTCGGCACCAGGAATTACAGGTGGACCATCTACTTCTGCGGCGATTATCTGCACAGTTCCATGTTCTTGACCAACGCAACCTTCCATTGCGATTTCGATACCGACCATTGCAACTATCTCATGCTGTTCGGCAATCAGGCCGGGTTCGGAGTGGGGCTTAATCCGAACATCACTGCTCAAAAGGTGGCGGAAGCCAGGAAACGGGGAATGAAAATAGTGGCCATCGACCCGATATGCAGCAATGCCGCCTCAAAAGCGGATGAATGGGTGCCGATACGTCCGGGGACCGATGGCGCACTGATTCTATCCATGCTTGATGTCCTTCTGAATGAGGCCAGCATCTACGATCGGGAATTCTTGCGCCGGTACACCAACGGCCCGTACCTTGTGAAGGAAGACGGCTTTTATGTCCGAGAAGCCGGAAAACCGATGGTGTGGGATTCCGCCAGAGGGGCCGCCGTACCTTATGACTCTGATTCCGCTTCACCGGCCCTTGAAGGCATCTATGATGTCGGCGGAACGGCATGCCGGCCGGCATTCCAGCTCCTGAAAGAGCACGTGAAGAAATATGACCCGAAGATGGTCGAGGAGATAACGACTGTTCCCGCTTCAACCATACGGAAGCTGGCAAGGGAATTCGGGGAGGCCGCCAGGATAGGGTCAACCATGCCCATCGACGGCGTCGAGTTTCCGTGGCGACCGGTAGCGGCCAACATTTACCGCGGCGCCGGCGCCCACAGCCATGGCGCGGTAGTCGCTCTAGCCCTGCAAACCTTGAACATGGTGGTCGGGGCGTTCTACGTGCCTGGAGGACACCGCGGATTGAATCTTATCGGCCCGACCTGGGAGCCCAAATCCTACGCTGATGGAATGATATTGCCGCCGTCCGAGTCCGTTCACCACGGCTCCGCAGACTATTACAACTTTGATGTCAGCCTGCCGCCCAAATCGATGCGACTGAGCGAGTTATATCCGATTTCAACAAGTGACGGGACAACCTTCCTGGCAGCCAGCATAAACCCCAGGCAGTTCCGCCTTGAATACGAACCCGAGGTGCTGCTGGTCTGCCGCCGGAACATGTTTCTGGGCGGCGTGGACTACAAGGTAGTCGAGGAGGCTCTCAGCAAGTACCGGTTCATTGTTTTCTTTGGCACTCACATGGATGAGACCACCGACTATGCGGATATCGTCCTGCCTGACGCCCACTTCCTGGAGAAATCCCAGCTTTTCCCGAACACTATCGTATGGAGTATCTCCCCCCAGTCCGACCATTACTACTGGGGGATAAGGCAACCGGTTGCTTCTCCACCGGGGGAGGCCCGGGATTGGACCGAGGCGCTATGGGATATCGCCGAAAGGGCCGGTTTCCTGGGGGATGTTTACAGCGCTTATAACCAGCGTCTCAATCTGAAAGGGGACCTCCGGTTAGACCCCGATAAACGTTATTCCCGGGAAGAGATGTTTGACAGGCACATTAAGAGTCTTTTTGGGGACAAAGACCTGGAATGGTTCAAGAAGAACGGGTTCCATAGCATCCCGAGAACGCTCAAAGAGCGGTTTCCCTTGCCCTATCTTAAAGGGCGTTTTCCGATTTATTACGAAAACGTCAAGAAGGCGGGCAAGAGGGTAAAGGCAGTGACCGAAGAAGCCGGCCTGAAGTGGGACGTGTCCGACTACAGGGCGCTTCCGGAATGGACGCCCTGCCCGGCGTACAGCCAGCCGGGAAATTTCGATCTTTACGCGGTTACCTTCAGAGTGCCGACCCATGCCCAG
>CAZFEA010000042.1:0-13625 GCA_964518085.1 uncultured Dehalococcoidia bacterium | reverse complement strand
AAGTACCATGATCCCGGGGTGGTTGTCGTTGACGAAGCCGGCAGGTTTGCCGTCAGCCTCCTTTCCGGGCACACCGGCGGCGCCAACCGGCTGGCGGACCAGGTGGCCTCGATTCTTGGTTGTCAGCCGGTCATAACCTCCGCCGCCGAAGCGTTGGGGACCATCGCGGTCGACCTCCTGGGCAAGGATTTTGGGTGGAAAATCGAGAATCCGGCGGCGCTGACCGCGGTCAGCGCCGCCATCACCAACGGCGAACCGGTGGGCATCTTCCAGGAAGCCGGAGAAACTGACTGGTGGCCCCTTTCATCCGCCACCTGCAGACTGCCGCCGAACATACGGCAATATTCCTCTCTTGCCGCACTGGAAGCCGCCGGATGCGCCGCCGCCATCATAATCAGCGACCGGAGCTATGATCTTCCGGCCCTGAAACCGGAAAATATGGTCATCCTCCGGCCCCGGAGCCTGGTCGTCGGCCTGGGCTTGCATCGAGGTATTTCTGGGGAAGCGATTGAACAGGGGCTATTGAGTACCCTTTCGGCCTTTTCCCTGTCGCCCCTTTCCCTGCGCCTGCTGGCTACGATTGCGACCCGGCAAGGGGAAGAGGGGATCGGCCTTGTTGCCCGAAAGCACAACATGGAGACCGTTTTCTTTGAACCGCGAACCCTGAAAGGAGTCAGTGGCTTGCCCAATCCCTCGGCGCTGGTCGCCCGTCACCTGGGGCTGGATGGTGTCTGCGAGCCGGCAGCCATTCTTGCCTCTGAAAATGGAGAGCTACTGGTCCAGAAACAGAAACTGGGGGACATCACCGTTGCCGTCGCACGATACAACTTCGCCCATGCCTGAAGGAAGAATCGCCATTGTCGGTCTCGGTCCCGGCGGCCTGAAACACATGACCGTCGCCGCCAGGGATGCCCTGGACGACAGCGAGACCATCCTGGGGTATCGCGGTTATGTCAATCTGGTAATCTCCCTGCTCGACGGCAAGGAGGTACTGTCCAGCGGCATGCGGCAGGAAATGGAGCGTGCCGAAAAGGCAATAGAGCTGGCCGCCGCCGGCAAGAAGGTGGCCGTCGTTTGCAGCGGCGATGCCGGGATATACGGCATGGCCAGTCCCACGCTGGAGAGGCTCTACCGGCGCGGCGACAGCATCGAGGTCCGGATCATTCCCGGAGTTCCGTCGCCGCAATCGGCTGCCTCGCTTCTGGGCGCGCCGCTGGCCCACGACTACGCCGTCATCAGCCTCAGCGACCTGCTTACGCCGTGGGAGCAAATAGCCAAACGTGTCTCCCTTGCCGCGACCGGGGATTTCGTCATCGTCCTGCTCAACCCGGCCAGCAGCAAACGCACCTGGCAGATCAAAGAGGCCCGGAGGCTGATACTGGAACACCGCACCCCCGCCACGCCGGTGGGAATCGTTACCAACGCCTATCGTGAAGACCAGAAGGTCACTATCACTACCCTCGCCACCCTGCCGGACCACAAGGTGGACATGATGACCACGCTGGTCATCGGCAACTCAACTACCTTTACCCATGGTAACCGGATCATTACCCCCCGCGGCTACAAGTAGGTTCACCGTAGGGTGGGTTAAGCGAGGGCTAACCGTGCCGGTAAGGATAAAGACCGCGATGCTGAGGGCGATACCACGGATCAGGCTGTTCAATGACATCCTCCTGTTAATGAGCCTAGTTGACTACAGCGGTAGCCCTGGCCCGCTCGGACCCGAGATGGTCATAGAGAATGAAGGTCAGTTTACCCTTCATCGCCAATTTGTCCCTGGCAATCTTGATTATGTGATGAGGAGACCTGCCTGTGTATGCTCCTACGATATTGTCTAATACCGCTCCGATCTCTATGACAGACTCTCGTTGGGTAAGCTTCCTGACAGTGATGTTTTCAACAAAAGGTCTACTAGGTGTAATTTGGGGCGGCGGTCCCCTGAAACCAATAATTACAACCGCCACGTATTCCTCATAATTTGTGTTCAACAAAGCTCCAACGTTTTCTGGCTCCCTGATCCCCTCCGACGTCACCACGGCTTCCGCTGCTTCCAAACGGTCGATGATGCGTAGTTCGGGATTCATACTGCCGGGTCTGCTACGGCCGTCGAAGCCAATGTGTTCGAAGGGAATCGCCACCGGTCGCCCGGCGTCAGTTCGGTGAATTACTCCGATTGACCTGGTTACTTCGGACCCGCCCTGGTCCAAGAGCACAAAGTCATATCCCCTGTTCTGGCAAGAACTGAGACCTGCTGGCGGTGAGGGCATGGTACGCTATCCTGGTCCTGGTTGCCCTGGTTGACTCCCGTGGTTCATGTATGAACGCTCTCAGGTAGATGGTCCCGTCGTCGCCCTTCCATACTTCATCAATCCGGATTTGAGCATCCGGCTTGATGTTCTCGGCCGCAAAAGCGATGAGAACAACGTTTTTTTGCAGGTCGATTCTTGAAATCTCTGCCAGGGCGCGTTCGGTGACCCGGTAAAGGTCACCGCCCCTGGGACTCTGACCGCGCAGAACGAGCAAGTCCAGGTCACGCTCGTCTTGAAAGATAACCAGTTGCGGCTTCCGGACAGGAAACGTGGCATACTGGTCTCCTTCAAAATAACCCTGGTCGATAGTTGTAAATGAGGGTTCTCCGGACGGGGAAGGCAGCAAAGTCCCGGCGGGGGTCGGGCTGGAGTCAGGCGCAGTTTCCCGGATAACTGGCGTGGGGCTGACCCGAAAAACAGTAGGCGAGGGGGGAGGACTGGTGGGCGTCACAGCCCCTTCCTCACAGGCGGTTAAGATCGCGACCTGCACGACCAGAAAGAAGATAACGGCGATGAATCTCAAGTAATCCCCTTTGAGCCACCGGATCTGCCAGGAAACGGACAATTTGTAGCATACTTTTTTTTTTCGTCAAGCCAGGCTGCAGGCCCCAATTATCACTTTCGACTAAATTTGTCCCATTGCGACGCTCTCAAGGTTTTGTCCAAGCTGCGTTCATATTCTCAGGAATAACCAGGTGGCGCAGGCCTCCGTACCTGCGAGCCAATGTTTTCATTCATGGGTTGGGGGCGTAGCTCATGTGTGGGTGTAGGGCTTTACTTATTCGTATCATCGGGAATACAAGGGCGAGCCGGCGGCTCGCGGCTACGGGGCGGACTGTTTCATTTGACAAACTGCCCCAAAGCAGATATATTTGCCTCTAACCCTCTGCCGTCCCCAGGATGCGGCAGGTGTAGATTAGACTATCCGAGAAGGAGATCCAGCAGATGAAAATTACTTTGATCGCAGTTGCCCTGGTCTCACTGGCAATGATGTTGCTGGCGGCGTGCGCCCCCGGCCCGGTGGCCAGCCCGGCTCCGCCGGCGAAAGCAACCCAGACCACCGCCCGGCCTGAGTGGGAGGTGAAGTGGGAAAAGACGCTGGCCGAAGGCAAGAAAGAAGGCGTAGTCAACGTGTACACGAGCTGGAAGCCGGATACCCGGAATGCGTTGACCCCGGCCTTCAAGGAACGCTACGGCATCAACCTCGAGTTTTCCCCTTTTAGCGGCACCTCCGAAATCATTTCCAAGGCGCTGGCCGAGAACCGGGCCGGGGTTTATACCGCCGATGTTTTCGGCACCGGCGTGGTTATTCTTATGGCCAAGAAAGACGGCATCCTGGGACCCATGGACAAGTATCTCATCCGGCCCGAGGTCCGCGATGCCGCGGCCTGGCTCGGCGGCAACCTTCCCTTTGTCGACAAGGAAACCCTGGCCTTCAGCATGACCGGCGTCCTGCTGCGGAACCTGGTTTACAACACCGAACTGGTCAAAGAAGGGGAGATAACCAGCTATAAAGACCTGTTGAAACCGCAGTTCAAAGGTAAGATCGTTTCCCACGACCCATCCGTTGCCGGGGCCAGCAACTCCCTCATAGCCAACCTTGGCACCAACGTCTGGGGCGAACAGCAGACGATAGATTTCATGACCAGGCTGATAAAAGAGCAGGGGGCGGTTATCTCAAGGGACTACCGCAATAACATGGAATCGGTGGCCAAGGGCAAGTATGCGGTCAACATAGCTCCGGACACGGCCATGCTGGCCCAGTTCATCGCCATGGGCGCCCCGATCAAGGCGGCCATGATAGATGATGACAACCTGGTGGCCACGGCCTCGGGCGGCGTGGCGGTCCCACCCCAGGTTCCGCACCCCAATGCCACCGCCGTGTTCATCTACTGGCTCCTCGGCAAAGAGGGACAGTCAATTTTCGCCAAAAGCACGGGAAACCCGGTGAGGCGGCTGGATGCTTCCACCGAAGGCGTCAATTCCATGTTCATCCCCCAGCCGGGCAAAAAGTATTTCCGGGATGACCTCGAAGAGTCCATGGCCGGCAAAAGCCGGTGGATGGAGATCTCCAAGAAGGTCATCGCCGAAACCTCGCGGTAGTTACCGCCGTAGGGGCGACGCCACGGCGGGGCGGGGATGCCGGGAGGGAAATTAGCAACTCTCCCCCTTTGAAAAAGGGGGATTAAGGGGGATATAAGAAGATCGAATTAAGTCATAAGTTGGATTTGTTACCGAACCAAAAGGCTAAATCCCCCTGTATCCCCCTTTTGCGAAAGGGGGAGGAATTAGCAACTCTCCCCCTTTTGCGAAAGGGGGAGGAGTCACATTAGAAAAGGCCACTTCGTCTTCACCCGCTGCACCAGCTCTGGACTGATGGATATCTCCCTGGGGAACTCGTCTTTCCATTCGAAGGGCTTGCAGGCATCGATAACCGCCCGTGAATTGAAATAGCCTTTGCCCGGTGTGTGAATCAGGGGATCGAGAGGGCTGCTCCAGCACCGGCGCAGGATATCAATGCTGCGTTCCGGGTCCGACCTGGTACAAATCGCCCACAATACCTCCTGGGTGTTCGTCGGGTCGATGTCTTCATCCACCACCACTACATATCTTCCCAAATAGGCGCCCACCCGGCTCTGGCTGGCGAGCAGGGCCGCCTGCCTGGCATGGCCGGCGTACCTCTGTTTGATGGAGACCACCAGGAACTGGTACAGGCCGAAATCGCTTATCCACACGCCCCTGACATCGGGAAGACCCATCCTGGCCAGCTCGTTCTGCAGCAGCGCGCTCTTGACCAGGACATGAAAAACAGTCTCTTCATGGGGCGGCACGTCGTTGTGTGAGCCGAGCAGCACCGGATCATTGCGGTGATAGACCCGCGCCACCTCAACGATGGGCGCCGGCCGGGAACCGCTGGCATAGTAGCCCGTCCACTCGCCAAAGGGACCCTCATCCATCAGCTTATCTCTGGGACAAAAACCGGCTATCAGGATTTCGCTATCGGCGGGTACCGGCAGGCCGGTAATCTCCTCGGTGATAAGGGGTACCGGCTGCCGCTCGATAGCGCCGGCAAAGTGGTACTCCGCCCCGGCAGGTAGCTCGATGCAGGCGGTACGGAATATCACCGGATGGTGCCCCAGCGAAATGGCCACCGGCGCCGCCTCACCCCGCTCATGGTATTTCTCATAGTGGATGCGCCCGTGCTTTCCCGGCGACATGTACAGGGAGGTAGTATTCTTGTTTTGAAGCTGGATGCGATAAGTTCCGACATTGATTTCGCCGCTATCGGGGTCACGGGTGATGACGGCGCACGCGGTACCGATGTACCGGCCTCCATCCAACTGGTGCCACCGTGGAGTGGGAAATTTCAGCAAATCCACGCCGGCGCCTTCAAACACATTTTCCAGCACTGGGCCGGCCTTGATCCGTACCGGCTTAAACGCCTGGTTGCCGGCGTACGACTCCGTTAGCTTGTGCCTGAGGGCATCAATGAGCTCCAGGCCGCGCAAATGGACCGGTAAACTCAGCGTGTAGGCTACCCGCGCCTCATCGGAGGTACAGCAACTGAGCACCCGGTACCCTGGCGGGTAATCCTTGATCTTGTCGAACAGTAACGCCGGCCCGTCTTTCTTCTTGGCGCTCAGGCTGGCCAGGGCCCCGATCTCCAGGTCCCAATGGGCGCCTTCGACAACCTTCAATTCGCCGAGTTTTTGGGTTTCAGAAATCCAGTGGCGCAGGTCGGTCATGTTAAGTCATTGCGAGCGTAGCGAAGCAATCCCGTCAGGGCAATGACACTCCTATTGCACAAAAATCTCCCGGGCCAACCTCATGGCCTGTCCCTGGGTCAGATAAAAATTCTCGTCGGTCCAGAAGGCCTTGTCGTTGGGGCGAGCCACCCTTATGGGGTCGACACCCTCAACCTTGACATCAACCCGCACCGCCGGCGACGCGTCGGCCGAGGCGTATATTTTCTGTCCTTCGGCAGTAAGCAACCAGTTGATGAAAACCGTGGCTGCATTCGGGTGCGGCGGCTTGACCGAGACGTGTATCACGCCGGCCGCTGGATTCAGGCTACCTCCCTCGGCAAAGCGGTTGAAGTCGATGGGAGCGCCCTGCGACTTGAAATCGCTGACGATGGACTGATAGGCCCCGATGCCGATGGGATATTTGCCCCTGGCAACCCACTCCACCAGCAGCCGGACATCTTTGGTTATCACCGGCTTGGTGGCCGCAAGCTGTCTCAGGAACTGCCTGCCTTCTTCCGGGCCAAAGGCATCGGTCAGCATAAAGGCGGCAAATCCCGCCGCGGCCCCGGGCACAGTCGGGTCATTAATGGCCACCTTTTCCTTCCACTCCGGCTTGAGCAGGTCCCGGTAACTGGCCAGTTGTCCTCCCTTGACCATGTCGGTGTTGATTACCACGTAGGAGGTCCAGGCAGAACTCAGGGGAATCGCGCTCTTGTCTTTGTACAGATACGGGATTTTCCCTTCGGGCCAGGCTTTGGGGTCCAGCACCTCGGGCAAGATAAGGTAGGGCTCCAGGCTCGCCAGGGCGCCCATCGGTGTAAGCGTGGTTATGGCAGACCCGGTCATGAAGGTGTCGGCGATGGAAATGCCGGCATTCTTTTCCTTTTCCCAGCGGGCGGCTATTTCCGCATTGGAACCCACGACAATTTCTACATTGATCCCGTGTCTTGCCTGGAAGCCCTTGGTCATGGCATCCCGGACGCGGGGCGCCAGTTGAGCGCCATATACCATCACCTGCCCCTCCAGTTTGCCGCGGGAAAGAACATCATCCCATCTCTTTTGCCAGTCCGGGATTGCGCCCTTCGCTTTTTCTACCGGCGGCGTACCCTTAGGGACAGGCGCGCTGGCGGAGGGCTGGCAGGCTGCGCCCACCATGCCCACCGCCAGGACGGCGATTACTGTTAGCAATAGTTTAGACATATTTCCTCCTGCATTCGTGTGATTGCGCCATTCGGTAACCGCGAGCCGATGGCTGGTTTGACTACTTCAGCATCGCGCCAAAAATCTGCTGGCTCATAGGCAGCACGTCCCGCTGCAAAAAGAAGAACTGCTCGTCGGCAATGATGAACTTATCCCCTGGCCGGGCGATAATGTTCTTATCAATTCCTTCAGTCGGCGCATCGGCCCGGGCGCCGGGCAGCTTAACGCTGGAAACGTATACTGCATGACCCTCTTTGCTCAACATCCAGTTGATAAACAGCCGCGCCGCGTTGGGATGAGGAGGTTTGCTCATCATGCCGATAGCGCCGCCGACGGTATTTATCATGCCCCCTTCCTCTAACTTCACGTGCGCCACGGGCAACTTCAAGTCAATGAACTCGGCTATCAATTCGGGATTGGGTGCCAGGGAGATAGGATATTTGCCTTTGGCAGTCCATTCTCCATGGAGTCGCTTATCCCGGGTCAGCCCCGGATCCTGCCGGGCCAGTTGCGTGGCAAACTCCCTGGCCTGGTCAACTCCCCAGAGCCTGGCCAGGAAGGTAACCATGGACGCCCCCGAACCCGTGGCCGTCGGATCGAACAGGGCGATCTTCCCCTTCCATTTCGGGTTCAACACGTCTCTTATGGAGACAATTTCGCCTTCCTTTACCATATCGGTGTTGCGTGCCACGTATTTCTCATAAGTTGCCAGCATCCCGAGAAACATTTTGTCTTTGTCGATGAAAGGCGGAGCACCGGTAATCCATGCTTTGGAATCGGTCACCTCGGGCAGGATGAGCGCCGGCTCCAGTTGGCTGAGAAGTCCCGCGGCTTTGAGACCGGTGAAGGTGCCGCCACCGGAGTTCATGACATCGGCTATGTACACGCCGCCGCTGTACTCTTTGCTCACCCTGGCGCTGAGTTCCGGTCCTCTTCCGGTGACGAACTCGACCTTGATGCCGAATTTGTTTCTGAATCCCTCAGATAAGGCTGTCCGGGTTTCCGCCCCGGCAGTGGTATAGTAGACCACCTCGCCCTCTTTTTTGGCATCAGCCACCAGCTTCTCCCACGTTTGGGAAGGCCCGGATGCGGCCGGGCCGCCGGGCTTCGCCGGCGCTTTGGTTGCCTCCGGGGTTGGCGCCTGCGAGGTCTGACCACAAGCCATCCCGACCAGTAGCACAAACAGCAGGGCAGCGGCCATGCACGATATCTTTTTCATCGCAACTCCTCCTGAGAAGTATTATTTAGCCTGGGCCGGACTGAATATTTGCCTGATCTTGGGCAGCATTTCGCCCTGCAGCAGGAAGAACTCCTCGTCGCCGTAGCTGACCTTGTCACCCGGCCCGGCGAAGAAGAGTTCATCAATGCCCTCCCTGGAGACATCCACACGGGCGCTGGGAAGCCGGATGCCCCTGATATAAGCCTCCTGCCCCTCTTTGCTCAACAGCCAGTTCAACAATACAACACTGGCATTGGGATTGGCCGGCCTCGCCGCTATACCGAGCGCCCCGCCAACGGTTTGCATGCCCCCGCCCTCGGCGAGTTTGACCGAGGCTATAGGGGAGCCCAGCGCCTTGAACTCCGCCAGCACATCGGGACTGGGAGCTATGGCTATGGCATTCTTACCCCTGGCCACCCATTCCACCTGCATCCGCTTGTCGCGGCTAACAACGGGCTCTTGCCTGGCCAGTTGTCGTAAAAAATCCAGGGCCCTTTCCACCCCCATGGTACGGCCCAGAAAAGCGGACATGGACAGCCCGGCGCCGGTCATGGTGGGATCGAGCAGGGTCATTTTGCCCTTCCACTTTGGGTTCAAAAGGTCACTTATCGAGTTTATTTCGCCATCTTTGACCAGGTCGGTATTCCTGGCCACGTATCTTTCATAGTTGGCCAGCATTCCAAGTACCTGGCCGTCCTTATCGATCAAAGGCACGCGCCCGATCTGCCAGACCTTGGCGTCCTTGACCTCGGGCAGGATCAGCTCAGGTTCAATGGGTCTCAACAGGTTCTGGGTCTTGACCTGAGTCAGCAAAGTGCCGCCACCCATGTTGATCGCGTCCGCCAGATACAGCCCGGCATTGCGCTCGGTGATAAGCTTCTGGGCCAGGTCCATGGGCGGGCCGATAACATATTCGATCTTGATGCCGAATTTGCTGTCAAAAGCCCGGGCCAGCTCGTTACGGGCATCGGGTCCCCCGATGAAATAGAAGCGGACCTGCCCTTCTCGTTTGGCGGCAGCAACTTTCTTGTCCCATTCGGCGCGCCAGGCCTCGCCCTGGGCCGGCCTGGTAGCCTCGACCGGGGCTTTGGTGGCCCCCGGCGGTGTGGCCCCGCCACCGCAAGCGGAGGCAAGCATGGTGATGAAGAAAAGGATTCCAACCCAGACATATTTGTTCATTTGACCGTCCTCGGATTTCGATATTCGAATTTTCGGGTTTCTCGACGCACTGGTGGGTTCGCATGCCCACCCCACGCCCGGCTGCCCGCGCATGCTTAACCCACCCTACTCACTACTCACTCACAGGCGAGGACGCCTGTGATACCGGTTGCCCCTTTTCCCTTTTCCCTTTTCCCTATTTCAGCAACGGAGCAAAGATTTCCTTGCTTATGGGCAGCACCGCCGTCTGAAAGTTATAGTGCTCCTCGTCCTCGTAAATGTATTTCTCTCCAGGCTCGGGGATGAACAACTGGTTTACGCCGGCGGTAGAGGCGTCAACCCGCCTGCTGGGAGCGCCCAGTCCTCTGACAAACACTTCCTGTCCTTCTTTGCTCAGCAGCCAGTTGATGAACACCACGCCGGCGTTGGGATGGGCTACCTTAGCTGGCACGGCCAGCGCCCCGGAAACCGAGCCTATCTTGGCCCCTTCCTCCACCTTTACCGTGGCTATAGGGGCTCCGGCAGCCAGGAAACTCGCCGTCTGCTCCGGATTGGGCGCCAGTCCGATAGGATATTTACCCCGGGCCACCCACTCCACCATCTGCCTCCAGTCACGGGTGACCAGCGGCTCCTGCTTGACTAACTGCCGGAAGAAGTCCTTGGCGCCATCCATGCCGTAGACCTGGATCACAATGGCGGGGAAGGAGGACCCGGCTCCGGGCACCGTTGGATCGGCCATCACAATCTTGCCTTTCCACTGCGGTTTCAGGACGTCCCGATAGCTGGTCAGATCGCTTTCTCTGACCATTTCCGTGTTGCGGAGAATATACCTCATCCTGGTACCGATCATGGCAACAGTCGTTTTATCCTTGTCCAGGAAAGGGAATCCCCCACTCCACATCTTCGGATCCGTTACCTCGGGCAAGACAAGCAGCGGCTCTACCGGTCCGAGGAGATTCGCCGGCTTCATCACCTGGGTCAGCGTGGTTCCACCGGCGGTGATGACATCGGCATTGTAGATGCCGGCATCCCTTTCCCGGGTCAGCCTGGAGGCAAGTTCAGGGCCGAGGCCGGAAACAAACTCCAGGTTCATGCCGAACCGCTTTTTGAAAGCCTCCGACAATAGTTTCCGGCTATCTACCGCCAGGATGGAGTAGGACAGAACGCTGCCTTCGGTCCTGGCAGCTTCCACTGTCTTGTCCCACTTCTCCTGCCATGCCGCTTTGCCCGGACCCGCCGCCGGCTTGGGGGTCGAATCCGGTCCCTGGCCCGCCGGGCTGGTAGTAGCGGCGCAGGCAATACCCAGCGAAGCCAAAAGCACAATTACCAGGGCGACAGACGCCCTAACGTGCACCTTCATGGCTGCCCTCCGATTCAAGATTCAAGATTCAAGATCAAAGACTGCGAACAGGCCAAGGCTGAGATAGCAAGGCCTTAGCCCGCGGTCTCCGCGCCGTTCCCGGTCAGTGTTCGAGTTGCCAAATACTACCAATAGGACCGTGCCCGTGTCAACCTCGCCGCAGCGGCACGGCGCGCCGAGCGAAAATGCCGCATATGTCAGTTACGCCTGAAAAGGGCCAGGAAGCGGTCCTCGTACTCGTCAAACACTCCCCACCGGTCCAGCTCCATCTTCAGTTCCCGGGGTTCCTCCCTCCCGCCCTTCACCTGCCGGAACATCTCTTCGATTCTCTGCCTGGCGCCCGCTGGCACCCCGCTTCTATCCACGTCGAAGTAACCCCGCCGGCCCATCTCACCGACGTGACGCGGCAATGAACCCCTGGTCAAGTTAAAAATAAATTTCAAAATGGAGATGTCCCACAGTTCATCCACTCCCTTCAGAATTGCGGTTAGAGCCCGTTTCTCCTGCTCTACCATGTCTTGAAGGCGTCGGCTCACCTGGAACAGTTCTTCAGGTTCTGCGGCTGGTTCTTGTAGGTGTAGAGTAGCCCGGCGGCGCTGCCTCCCAACTCATGCCGCACCATTTCAAAGTATTGCCGGGCCTCGCTGCTGAATCCTTCGAGGGCCAATAAATAGTCCGGTGTGATGATCTTCGGCCTTTCGGCCAGCACATCTCCTTCCCTGATCACTGTCTCTTTCACTCCGCTTCCGGATTCTTTGTATACCGGCTCGGTCAGCAGGAAGTAGTGAATATTGGTCGCGCCGAAGGTAGAAAGGGACCGGCTGGGGCCTTTCAGCACCTCGGTATTTTCAACGGCATAACGGATGCGGTCTTCTTCCATAGGATTTCCCAGTACAGTAGGGGCGAACCTGTGTGTTCGCCCGCGGACAGACACGCAGGTCTGCCCCTACATCACTGTCCCCTCAACCTTGCGGGGACGGGTCAGGCTTATTTCGTATACGTCTCGATCAGTTGTTTCGTCAGCGAGTCCAATCCGTGACTTAGACGCACCGGGTATGGCGGAGCATGGCGCAGTTGCCTGTATTCGTCGGGCAGTTGAGCCATTTGCTCCCGGCAATAATCACGGACCTCGTCGGTCCCAGGAAAATCATACACAAGCTGCCCCCGTTTTACAATTTGCACCAGGAGGGGTTTACTACCCTGCGGTGAACTTTCATCCCAGAGGCTGATAGTATCTCCGGCATAGTATCCACCGCTCACCCGCCGGTGAACCTGCTTTTTCGACGGCAGCAACGTTTTCTCGGTTTCATCGCTGGTCTTAAGCTTGGGGACGGCCGAACCGTTCCTTCCGGTGACCTCGACCAGCTTGTAAATGCCCCCCAGCGCGCATACGCCCCCCTCGCCTGTAGACTGGTCATACACCGCTCCCGTGACCAACCGGGTGCCGACGCCGAAAGCATCTATGGGCGCCCCGCCGGAAAGTAGTCTTTCTATTTCAAACTCGTCAAGCTCGCTGCTGGCGAAAATGCGGGCATCCTGAAGCCCGTGGCTGTCCAGTATTTTCCGCACTTCCTTGCTTAACGCCAGCATGTCGCCGCTGTCCAGACGTACTCCACTCAGGGAATATCCCCTCTCTTTCAGCTCCCGTCCGACGATGCAGGCGTTCTCGGCGCCCTTTAGCGAACCGTAGGTATCGATGAGCAAAAGGGAATTGTGCGGAAACGACTCGGCATAGGCCCGGAAGGATTCAATCTCGCTGGGATAGAACTGGACAAACTTGTGGGCCATAGTTCCGTAATAAGGAATACCCCACTTCTTCCCCGCCGCCACCAGCGATGTGCCATGGCAACCCCCGATGTATGCGGCGCGCGCGGCCAGCAGGGCCGCGTCCCGCCCGTGAGCCCGCCGCGCGCCAAAATCGATCACCGTTCTCCCCGCCGCAGCCCTGGCTACCCGCGCTGCCTTGGTGGCAATCAGGCTTTGAAAATTCACCACCGTGAGCAGATAGGTCTCGAAGAGCTGGACGTCAATAGAGGGACCGGTGACATTGATAACGGGCTCGTTAGGAAATATGGGTGTGCCTTCAGGAACAGCGTAGATGTCACCGGCAAACCTGAATTTCCTCAGATAGTGGAGAAAATCATCGCTGAGGTCTCCCCTGGAGGATTGCTTCAACCAGTCCAGGTCCTCATCGCTGAAGGAGAGATTAAGAACGTAATGAACGAATTGTTCCAGCCCCGCGGCGACCAAATAGGAGCCCTGGGGAATCTTACGGATGAAATAGTTTTCCGTGATTTCATTGAAATTGCCATGGTCCACATCCGCCTTGCCCATGGTAAGTTCATAGTAATCGGCGAAAAGACCCAGCTCATTTTCCAGTAGCAGGCCGGAGACTGGTTTCCTCATAATATCACACTGAACGTCACCCTCACCCTGACCATCTCCCGTCAAGGGAGAGGGGACCAACGAGCGGACTATCGTATTTCATAGAACTCATTGTCCCTGCCTTCGATCCCCCTGGCTTCCAGAACCACCCTTCGTCCTGCGTCGGCAAAAACGTACCCCATCTCGAAAGCAGCCGTTCCGTGCTTCGCCGCGATGGAAATAACCCTTCCGGCATCATCCCGCGGCAC